>JANYKP010000466.1 GCA_025358195.1 Cyclobacteriaceae bacterium | reverse complement strand
TTTACGGCTCAGTTCCAGTTGTAACCGCTTAAAAGGATTCAGCCAGAACGATGTAGTAATTCAACGTTTCATTACCGTGAGCAACATCAAATCGCAGGTTGAGCTTTTCTTTTGTAAGAACAGCAAATCGTACCCCGACTCCGCCGCCAAGTTTAAACCCGGAAAAATTAATCTCGTCCATTTGGCCGGCGACCTGGCCAGCGCTCATAAACGTGACGCCTGAAAGCCGTTTACGAAGTGGGAACCTGTATTCGACTTGTGATCCAACAAATTTTTTGTCGCGGTACCGGCCAGAATAGTATCCTCGCATCATAGAATTACCGCCCAAGACGGCAAGGTTTCGATAGGGGACATCACCAAACGTGAAGATGCCCAGCGCTTGAATGGCCAATACCTGTCGTGTCTTGAAACCAATGAATTTTCTGAAATCAACTTCCAATCCATGAAAATCAAAATCACTTCCAACCTGCCGGTTAAAGTTGGCAAACTTGATCCGCATCAGCGAGCCTCGATCAGGCGTGTAAGCATGATTTCTCGAATCATGAGTAAGAAGAAGGCTGTAACCGAATACATGATAATCCGATCGCTTGTAGATTCCCACCACTTTCTGCTTCTCAAAATTTCCCAACGAATCATATCGAATGTTGAAAACATCCTGGTACTCCAACCCCACGCCCGCAAAAAAATTGTTCCTGATCTTCCGGCTTAACTGAGGATTGATGTAAAACTGAGTGAAGGTGTAGCTCTCCTTGGCCTTTTCCGCGGTGTTGTTTCCAATGCCCCAGAACTTGTCAGGGAATTTGCTAAATGAATTTTCAAAACGAATGATGTATTTCTCCTTGGGTAAGAAAATGTTGGCACCCAATGCTATGAGAATCTGGTTATTCAGCGTGTAGAGAAAACCGGAAGGCATCGTGGAGGTCCGCAAAGCTGGATCTTTTCTGGAAGTCTTGAAGATATAAGCGTTCGCGATCCCGAAAACCCAATTTGTTTCCGTGGACAAAGCTATCAAGGGAAAGATCAAGAGTTTATTTTTGTGGACAACTTCGGTTCCTGTTGTGTCTACAGGTTGGGGAAAAGCGCCGATTTCTCTGTTCTTGGTTTGAGCAGCGGAGGACAGGATTGCAAGGCAATAGATTGGAAGCAGAATCAGGGAACTCGGTATGAACATCCACCTTCCTTTTTTTTTAATTTTTTGAGCAACGCGTTCGTTGCTATTATCAATTATTACTATCATTTTGCCGACCGAAATATATTCACCCAATTCAAGGTATAAAAGGTAAACTATTGTCGCTATTTACTCATTTCTTGAGGATTCTCTCACTCACTATTTTACTGCCGGTCTTATCTGCAGCGCAGGAGATTGTTGTTCGTGGCAAGGTCACTGATGCCAGTTCAGGTGATCCTATTCCTTTTGTAAATGTGGTTTTTAAAGGAACAGGAACGGGGGGAACCACAAATTTTGATGGCAATTTTCTCATCAGGACTACCAAGCGGGTTGACTCCATTGTTATAAGCTACATTGGATACAAGTCAAAGACCAAGGCCATTACGAAAGCGGAGGAAACGATTAACATTCAGTTGGAGGAAGATGTGACGCACTTGCAGGAAGTGGTGGTTAAGTCAGGAGAAAATCCTGCCTTCCCAATTCTTCGCAATGTGATCAATAACAAAAACAGGAACGATAAACGCAATCTGATCGCGTATGAATACGATACCTACACCAAGTCCGAGGTGGATATCGATAACATTTCGGAAAAATTGCGTCAGAAGAAGGTCATGCGTAAAATTGCCGCTGTGCTGGACAGCATTGACCGGGTGGTAGGAGAGGACGGTAAGCCCATCCTGCCATTGTTCATCACGGAGAGTTTGTCGAAGTTCTACTACAGAGACAATCCATCCTTAAGATCGGAGCAGATACTCAAGACCAAAATAAACGGGGTTGGGTTGGAGGACGGGTCGATGGTCACCCAATTGGTTGGATCCACCTTCCAGGAATACAATTTTTATCAAAACTGGCTCACCATTATCAACAAGAACTTTGTTTCTCCAATTGCCGACGGATGGCGACTCTATTATGATTATGACTTGCTCGATAGCCTCGATATCGGAGGCGAGTTTTGTTATCATCTTGACTTCTATCCAAAAAGCCCGCACGAACTTGCCTTTACAGGATCGATGTGGATTACAAAGAACGAATATGCTATCAAACAAATTGAAGTCACCGTAGGGTCGAAAGCCAACATCAATTTCATCGACAGGATCAAAATACAACAGGAACTTCTGGCCACGTCGGCCGGCCCTTGGCTGCCCATTAAGAACAGGGTATTAATCGATGTTAGCGAGATCAGTAAGAACTCGGCTGGCTTGCTGGCCAAG
>JANYKP010000399.1 GCA_025358195.1 Cyclobacteriaceae bacterium | reverse complement strand
CGCTGCATCATTTCTGAAACAACGGAGAATTGTAATAC
This sequence comes from Cyclobacteriaceae bacterium, assembly GCA_025358195.1. Lineage (GTDB taxonomy): Bacteria > Bacteroidota > Bacteroidia > Cytophagales > Cyclobacteriaceae > ELB16-189. Next base: position 2,181 of record JANYKP010000399.1, on the reverse strand, counting down.
TCTTCACCTCGTTGCTGATGATTTTTTATGGATTCATTTTTATCATCATCCTTCAGCAGGATTTCTCGCTTTTGCTGGGAAGCATCGGCTTGTTCCTGATCGTTGGTTCGTTGATGTATTTTTCGCGTAACGTGGAGTGGTACGCTTCGACCGACCGAATTTCGAACTTGTAACTGTGTAGGGGAGTTCTCCAAAATGCAAAAAGCCGCTCGATTTTGTCGAGAGGCTTTTTACATGTGAGAAACTATTGAATCCTAAAATGCATAGCCAAAACAGATGCCGGCTCGCACACTAAAACCGCCGAAGGACCCCGTATCAAATGTGTTGGAACCTGAATTTACCGTGGTGCTTCCGGAAGAATAGCTCGGTCCATGGAACATATCAAGAGCAAATTTTTCTTTAAATATCCACTGCTTACCCAGGATCAATCCTCCGCCGATCAGAGACAAAGGTCCCTTGTTGCCACCATCGGTCAATGTAAAGCTCTGGTAGCGGACAAAAGGAGCAACATAAACACCTTGAAGGGCCTCTGTGTCAGACAGGTAAAATCTATATTCGGGTGTTAAGCCGAATCCACTAAAACTTGTCGAATTTATAGAATAGCCGGTGTAAAAAAAGCCAAGTTGAAAGCTGGCATCTGACTTCAATTTCTTTACTGGGAGTTATTTATTTTGGGCATTCAGAGTAGTCAACAGTGAATATGAAATTCTTGTCACTCATTTTTTGAATTGCAGGATTGCTCTTGTGATCAGGTTTGTAAGAGGCTCCAGTTCCCAAGTCAATCGCAATGCCTACAAGTCCCCAAGTCAAGAGGCTTAAGATAAAATTACCAGCCCTGAAAGTATTATCAAACGTTTGGGTCTTAGATTCACATCCCTCTTGTTTCAGTTCAACAGCCAGGGGTCTATTTCTAGGGTATAGTCCAATTGCCGTTCCTTGTCCAACCTTGTTCCCATTAACATAAATTTTTGCATTCGGATGATCCTTCGCAATAATTGACCCACTGAATTTGCTGCCTCCAAACATAACTCCACAGCTGCTGAAAATGAAAGATGACAAAGTCAGGATTGACAAGATTTTAGTATAGTTTTTCAAGGTTGTTTGGGATTGGGTTATCAATTATTTATTAAGATAGAATATCGCTGTTTCATTTATCAATTCTGTGCTCAATTTTTTTTGTGAGCATTGCTACCACGTGCACAGTAAGAATGAGGCCGGTCAGCCGCAACCAGAATAGCTTGTTTCCGGTTTGTTTCGTAAATGATTGGTTAGGTTGGTTGTGTTTAAAAGTTAAGTTTATACAATTGCTGTAATTAAAGACAGGGTTTCAATCTTTTTCCAAAAACGGATACCGATAATCCACGGGAGGCACAAACGTTTCTTTAATGGTCCTCAGCGATACCCACCGTAACAAATTCACTTTTGCTCCTGCTTTATCGTTTGTACCGGAACCCCTCGCTCCACCAAAGGGCTGCTGACCAACAACAGCGCCTGTAGGTTTGTCATTGATGTAAAAGTTTCCGGCGGCGTTGACTAATTTTTTAGTCGCCATCTCGATGGCATAGCGATCTTTTGCCAAAATGGATCCGGTCAGCGCGTAGGGTGAAGTTTGGTCCACCAGTTCAAGGGTCTGCTCAAAATTTTCTGAGTGATAAACATAAACTGTGATCACGGGTCCAAAAATCTCTTCGCACATCGTGATGGAAGAGGGGTCTTTGGTAAGAATAACCGTTGGTTCAATGAAATAACCCTTCGACTTATCGTATTTTCCACCGGCAATTATTTCATTCATCGGGTTTTTCTTTGCCTGCTCGATGTAGCTGGTGATGGATGTGAAGCTCTTCTCATCAATCACTGCATTGATGAAGTTGCTGAAGTCTTCCGGTCCGCCCATCTTAAAACTCTTCAGGTCGTCCAGTAAATATTTCCTCACCTCATCCCACACGTTGGTCGGAATGTAACAGCGTGAAGCGGCCGAGCATTTTTGCCCCTGAAACTCAAAAGCTCCCCGCGCGATGGCCGTAGATATTTCTTTTGGATTCGCGCTCTTGTGTGCGATGATGAAATCCTTTCCACCGGTCTCACCTACAATGCGCGGATAGGATTTGTACTTGTGAATGTTTTCCCCGATCGTCTTCCACATACCCTGAAACACTCCGGTGCTGCCTGTAAATTGAATTC
>JANYKP010000392.1 GCA_025358195.1 Cyclobacteriaceae bacterium | reverse complement strand
CTTCAGCGACCGAACCTGGACGGCTTTGGGAAGGAGAAGACCCTATTTCCTGGCAGGTTCAATCCTTGCTTCAGCTGCTCTGATGTTTATGCCGAACGCAGCTGTTCTAGCGTATATATTGCCACCCTTATACGTGGGAGCCGGGATTCTCATGGTGATGGACGCCTCTTTTAACGTTGCTATGGAACCATTCAGGGCCCTTGTTGCGGACCTGCTTCCTGCCGATCAACGAACTCTTGGTTTTTCGGTTCAAACCTTTCTCATCGGACTGGGAGCCGTACTTGGCTCTTGGCTGCCATATATATTCGCTGAATATTTTGATGTCGAAAAATCAGTAACGATCGGCACCGTTGCCATCCCTTACAATGTTACATTATCATTTTATGCAGGAGCCGTGGTTTTCCTCCTTGCTATCCTTTGGACGGTTGTTACTACCAGGGAATTTCCACCGGAAGAATACAAAAAGGAGCCTGAACAAATTGGACAGAAGAAAGGAATGTCACAAATAATGAATGACTTCGTCAAGATGCCATCCACCATGAAGCAACTAGGGATTGTCCAGTTTTTCTCCTGGTTTGCACTTTTTTCCATGTGGGTTTTCACTACCTCAGCCGTGGCAACACACGTGTATGGGTTGCCTGTTGATGACCGATCATCCGCAACGTTTAATGACGCAGCAAATTGGGTAGGCATCATCTTTGGTGTTTACAATGGAGTGTCCGCTATTTATGCATTATGCCTACCCTTCATCGCGGCTAAGATTGGCCGAAAATTGACACACTCAGTTTCGCTTTCAGCCGGGGGCATTGGTTTGATCTCTATTTATTTTATTCACGATCCCAATCTTCTACTTTTCTCAATGATTGGTGTAGGAATAGCGTGGGCGAGTATTTTGGCAATGCCGTATGCGATTCTTGCCGGATCGATACCACCGATGAAAATGGGAATTTACATGGGTGTGTTTAATTTTTTTATTACCCTTCCGCAAATTGTTAACGGTATTGTGGGTGGCCCGATCGTGAAATACGTGTATGCCTCTCAGCCAATCTACAGTCTTGTCATGGCGGGTGTCTTTCTCTTAATCGCGGCGGCTTCCGTTCGATTTGTAGACGATAAAGACGATATTGTTATTGCAAAATGAACACCATTTTTACACTTCTGATTATCATTCCTAATTTAGGCATTGATTTTGTCAACATCGGCTTATGAAAAGAATTGTACTCCTTTTTTCAATCGCAATAATCATTGATTCCTGCAGTTCCGGCAAAGCGGCCCTTAAGAAAGGCGACTATTATGATGCGGTACTGGAATCTGTTCATCGCCTTCGCTCCAGCCCTGACAACAAAAAGGCAAAAGCAGTTCTTACCCAGGGCTACCCGCTAGCCATCGAATACATCGACGAGAACATCCAAAATGGAATCAGCGCGGATGATCCTATGAAATGGCGCAACGCAGTGAAAGGATACGAGCAGATTAATTTCATAAATGGCCAGATCAAAACCTCTTTGGGGGCCATGAAAATAATTTCGAAGCCGGCCACGCGTTTCAAAGAATTGGCGGAGGCTAAGGTGAAAGCAGCCGAAGAAAGCTACCAGGCCGGCATCACGTTGATGATGAAAAACACTCGGGACGATGCTAAGCAAGCCTACTTCAATTTCAAAGAGGCCAACACCTACGAACCCGGTTACCGTGAATCAATCGAGATGATGACCCAGGCTGAATTCAACGCAACCCTGCGTGTGGCCTATGAAGAGATTAATGCATCGCGTATCAACTACGGAAGTTTACAACCCGTTTTAAATTCCTTGCAGCGTCAGTTTCTTTCCTTTAAACCCATTGATCAAAAGGACACCGTACCACCTCAACAATATCTACGGATTGTTTTCAATGGTTATCGTGAAGATGTTCGCGCAAACATTTCAACCAGAACCGAAGATGTGAAGCGCGACATTAAAACTGGTGAGAAGAAAGGGGCCGATGGAAAGACGCAGGACGTCATGGAGACCGTTGCTGCCAAAATTACGTATTACCATAAGGCCAAGGGCGCCGTGAGCAACAGCATCATTACTATTACGGACGCAGGTACCAATGCTATTTTACAAAATCAAAATATTGATGGCAATGCTTTTTGGCAACAGGACTGGGCCACCTACAGTGGTGATAAGCGGGCCCTGAATACGACTCAAATCAACCTTACCAACACAAAAGAGGCCTACCCGAATGATCAGTACCTTTTCAATCAGTCGATAAACAATCTGCAAACTAATCTCACCAGCCAGCTTCGGTCTTTCTATAGCCGATATTAAACCCAGTTGTTGGCCACGCGACATTTCCATCACTTCATCCAAACCATTTTAGAACTTCGTAGGTTATAAGCACAAGGGCATTCCAACTAGCGCGGCGCGGCACAACCGTTAAACTTTAAAAAGTCTATGAAAACTAATTCTTCTGGCCTTCATAAAGCCACGTTTGGTGGAGGTTGCTTTTGGTGCACCGAGGCCTTTTTCCTTGATTTAAAGGGTGTAACAAAAGTAGAGTCCGGGTATTCCGGTGGTAAAGTCAAAAATCCTGGCTATAAGGAAGTGTGTTCCGGATTGACAGGACATGCTGAGGTAATTCAGGTTACCTACGATCCAACGATCATATCGTACGAAGATCTGCTCGAAGTCTTCTGGAACACGCATGACCCAACCACACTAAACAGACAGGGAGCGGACGAAGGAACCCAATACCGTTCCGTTGTTTTTTACGATGACGAAGCCCAGCGGAAGGTTGCAGAGGGTTACAAAAAACAGTTGGAGGATTCAAAAGCATTCAAAAACCCAATCGTTACGGAGATTACTCCCCTGATCAATTTCTTTTCGGCAGAAGCGTATCATCAAAATTATTTTTCATTGAACCAAAATCAGGGATATTGTCAGTATGTGATACGTCCAAAAGTAGAAAAGTTTAGAAAACAGTTCAGTGGGAAGGTTAAATAATCTTGTACCATCACGGAAAGGCATTAAACAAAACTTATTGGTACATGAAGCCGATTAACTGAAAAAATATTTTCAGGTCTTTTTGTACGACCATGAAACTTATAAAATGGGTGCTCGTTAGATTACCCTGGAGTAGAGCAATCTTCTCATAGGTTTAGGTTTAGGTACAAAAATACCCTGGCAGCTGGCTGGGGTATTTTGTTTTATGGAATCCAATTTATAATTATCATTCGTATATCTATCTAACTTAAAAAAATGAAAACCACTAAATCCTTTTCTGCAATTTTTGCTTTCATACTTCTTGGTGCGTCCCTCCTCTCTTGCGGCCAAAGCAAACCAAAAACTAATTCTGACAAAGACTATATGAAAAAGACCGATGCCGAGTGGAAAAAAGAGTTGACCGTTGAGCAATACCAGGTTTTACGTGAAAAAGGAACAGAACGTGCCTTCACGGGAAAATTATGGGACAATCATGAAAAGGGCATCTACTATTGTGCGGGGTGCCATCTGGAGTTATTTGACGCCTCCACCAAATTTGAGTCAGGCACTGGTTGGCCCAGTTTTTGGCAACCTATCAATCAACAGGCAGTGAAGGTTGGAAGTGACACCAGCTATGGGATGGTACGGGATGAAGTAGTTTGCAGTCGCTGTGGAGGTCACCTAGGCCACGTTTTTAATGATGGACCCAAGCCGACGGGACTTCGATATTGTATGAATTCTGTTTCGATGACCTTTGAAAAGGCTACTGGTAAAAAGTAGGCAGCAGGCCAAAAGCCATAGACAAGGGACATCAAGCCTGGAGCCAATGGCCGTTAATTAAACTCTTAGATGACTAATAATAGAACCTAGGCATTGGACAGAAAGTAGTAGGTAAGGGACAACAAGCCAAGACCCAATTGCCAAGACCCAATGGCCTCATTAAGCGCCGACGGTCTTTTTTATTATCTTCGGCAAAACTTACTTCTTATGTGTCGATTGATGGCCTACAAAGGAACGCCAATTGTTATAGACGATCTCCTTTACAAACCTAAGAACTCACTTATAAACCAAAGTTTGCATGCCAGGGAAATCGAAGAGCCGTTGAACGGCGACGGCTTCGGCATCGGATGGTTTGTACCGGAAGTGAATAATGAACCCGTCACATTTGTTTCTGTAAGTCCGGCCTGGAGTAATCGCAATCTCCGTAACCTTGCACCGAAGATAAAAACGGATTGCCTGATCGCCCATGTGCGGGCTGCGAGCGTCGGCGAGGTTTCGGAATCCAACTGCCATCCGTTTCAATACAAAAATCTTCTAATGGCCCACAATGGCGGCATAGAAGATTTTGGCCTAGTCAAACGGAAAATAAGAGAACCCTTGTCGGACGAGTTGTACAATTGGATAAAAGGTCAGACTGACTCGGAACATATCTTTGCTTATCTTCTGAATTATCTCTTCAAGCATCACAAAACCGTCAATACCGATGCCGTGGCGGATGCATTCGAGCATACCTTCACGTTTGTAAACAAACTCATGAGTGAAGCAGGCATCAAGGAACCGGCTTACCTGAATATGGCTATCACCAATGGCTTATTCATTGTGGCAACGCGATGGATAAGCGATCCCAATGAAGAACCGCTCACCATGTACCATTCTGAGGGCAGCCGCTATGTCGTAGAAGACGGCGTTACCCGTTTGGAAGCTCCAGAAGATGACGACCATGCCGTGTTGGTGGTGTCTGAAAAACTTACCGATGGACCCGAGTGGACACTGATCCCAAAAAATCACCTGGTGATGGTGGAGCAGAATTTGAATGTGAGGATCCGGGCTATTCACGTTTGATTAAAAACTTATTTTTTAATGTCTTCCTTTGATCCAAATGCTTTGTTGTTCTTTGCGTCAACCCGTGTTACGTTAATCCTGAATTGTTACCGTTAATCGGCAAGAAAATGCCGTAAGTATCGTTAATTAGCTTTTTCGTCAAAAACAGACCGTCACTTCTTAGGGAAGATTAACACTAGTTGTAAGAAACAATGCTTGATTGTGTCATTATCGGAGGAGGAATTGTTGGCCTCGCTACCGGGCTTCAGCTTCAGCGGTCGCATCCAGCCTTAAAAATACTTTTGCTCGAAAAAGAATCCCAGCTTGCGCGACATCAGACAGGCAATAACAGCGGAGTTATCCATTCGGGCCTTTATTACAAGCCCGGTAGTTTAAAGGCTACGAATTGTATTCGTGGATATCATTTACTAATTGACTTCTGTCGTCAAAATGAAATACCGTTTGAGCTTTGCGGGAAAATTGTGGTAGCCTCGGACGAAACGGAAAGACCCCTCCTTCAGAACCTGTTAGTAAGAGGTCAGCAAAATGGCTTACAGAATTTGAAGAAGCTGACAAGGGAAGAATTGAAGGAATATGAGCCACATGTCGTCGGGCTGGAAGGTATCCATGTTCCGCAGACAGGCATCGTGGATTACAAATTAGTGGCCGAGAAATATGGCGAGCTGTTGCGCAAAAACGGCGCAGAAATTCATCTATCAGAAAAAGTCAACAACATCAAAGAACAAGAAGTCATTACAACAGCAGGAACTTATTCAGCGAAACTCATCATCAATTGTGCGGGCCTTTACTCCGATCGAATTGCTGCCCTGACCGTGGATCGGCTGAATGTAAAAATCATTCCTTTTCGAGGAGAGTATTTCAAACTGAAAAAAGAAAAGGAATACCTTGTCAGAAACCTGATTTACCCTGTCCCGGATCCAAACTTCCCTTTCCTTGGCGTACACTTTACACGTATGGCAAAGGGTGGAGTGGAGGCGGGACCCAACGCTGTCCTTGCCTTCCGGCGCGAGGGTTACAAAAAATCTGATATCCATATTTCCGAACTCGCGGAGTCGCTGGCGTGGCCAGGGTTTCAAAAAGTAGTAAAGAAATACTGGCGTACCGGACTGGGTGAGATGTACCGCTCGTTTTCAAAAGGAGCCTTCACGCACGCCCTACAAAAATTGATTCCTGAAATACAACGAGAAGATTTAGTTGAAGGAGGTGCCGGGGTGCGCGCCCAAGCCTGCGACCGTGACGGAGGGCTGGTGGATGACTTTATGATTTTTGAAACGAAGAATGCAATCAATGTTTGCAACGCCCCCTCTCCTGCCGCCACCTCCTCATTGGCGATCGGGGAAACGGTGGCTAGCCTAGCGCTAAAGAGATTGGTGTGAGAAGTTAAATACGACTGTTTGAGGAGTTATCCGTTAATCGTTATCCGTTAATCGTGAGTCATCGCTCGGTACTTGTTCTGAGCGCCAGCAACCAGAATCCAGTAACTAGCTCAGGTCACCCACCGCAGAGTCTCTGACTTCAATGGATTTCTAAATTCCGTCCCCTGTTCCTGTGCGGTTTTCCAATGTTTTTTCAGCTCATAGTACCAGCGAGCCTGTGCGTCGGGTTCGCCGACCAGCATTAACGTGGGATCATTTTCAAGACCCTTTGCCAGTTTATGAAATACATCAACATCCTGACCGATAAACTTTTTACCGAGACCTTTTAGCGGCCACCAGAGCCAACGTGTAAGTGCTATTGATGAATAAAAAAATTGATTGAGTTCCGTTGAATTATCATCAATCGGTGTGAGTGTGGTAATCGAGATTACTTTATGCCGCTTCCCAACTGAAATGTGTTCAAGGCGGTTGCCGGGGATATCGAAAAATATTTCTGTCGATACATCGCCTTTCAATACCTTATATCCCTTTGAGTTTGTCGAAGGAGCATGACGAACCATCTTAAAACCACGCGGTGTTGGTTCAAAATTCTTGATCTTCAGTTTCAGCGATTTGGCAGAGCGCCAGAACCACGACTGATGGACGAACGTAACGTGCGCAGGATCAATCAGGCCAATTACCGAATGGTCGATGTTAGTAGGCATTACGATTGACTCTACGTGAAGAAATTTTTGATCCGGCGTCAGGTGCAGATCAGGAATTGGTTCTTTGACTTCAATATTCGGGGTGAGTTTTTCGGGAATATAAACCCATATCGTATTATTGATTTCCGCCACTGGGAATTTCCAGGCCCTGATCTTGCTGATGTCCGCTTTTGTGTCGGGTGGAAGGGCGGGGATATTTTTGCAAACACCGTCAGCATCAAATTCCCAACCGTGATAACAGCACTGAATATTACCATTGTCAAGAACGTGGCCGCTGGAAAGAGGCACCCCGCGATGAGGACAATTGTCTTTTAATGAGAAAGCTTTTCCAGCCAGATCCCGACCGAAAACGATACGATGGTTAGCCACCTGGCGATGGACCAATTCGCCTTTCCTCAAATGTTCGCCAGCTAATGCGAGGTACCAGATATTTTTAAGAATGAGGTCTTTGTCGTCAGGCATGGGTGTAAAGATAAAAGCGTAAGTGTAAAGTGAAAAGGGTAAAGCGTAAAGTGAAAACGCAAAGTAAAAAGTGAAAGGTAATGAGGGCAAAGATAGAAGCCAAAGCTGAAAGCCAGATAGGATTATTGTTTAATAGCCGTGACCTCTATCTCAACGAGGTAATCGGGCTCTATAAAACCGCTTACCTGAATCATCGAAGTTGCTGGTTTGATGGTCCTGAAAAACTCTCCGTGTGCGCGCCCCACTTCTTCCCAGTGACTGATGTCGGTAACATACATTCTTGTTCGGACTACATCTTCTAATGAAAAACCACCTTGTGCCAGGATTTTTTCAATCTTCTGCAGAATGAACGTAGTCTGCTTATAAAAATCACCTTTACCGACCAGGCCATGTTCATCCAGGGCCACGGTGCCGGAAATTTCCATGGTGTTACCCATCTGGACGGCCCTGCTGTAACCTACAATGTCCTCCCATTTTGCTCCTGATGAATAATTCTTTCGCTGAGTCATAATCATTCGATTTATTCTTTGCGATTCTTTGCGGGCTTAACTTAGCGGCTTTTGCGTGACCTGCATTAACATTAACCAAAGAAAGCAGCAAGAAAGCAAATTTGAAAACTTATTGTTTTAATTTGCAGCGTCTTAAAAATAAATCCTATGAAGGAAACTACCGTTCAAGAACTGAAGCAACTAAAAGATTCCAAGGCCGACTTCCAGCTCATTGATGTACGCGAGCCGCATGAGTATGATATCTGCAATCTGGAAGGCGAGCTGATACCCCAGGCAGAAATACCACATAGCGTTGACAAAATTTCAAGGGATAAAAAAGTAGTGATTCACTGTCGCAGTGGCTCCAGAAGCGGCAACATGATTAATTGGCTTGAAAAGAATCATGGATTTACCAATCTATACAACCTCAAAGGGGGCATCCTTGCGTGGGCAGACCAGATCGATCCGAGTGTAACGAAGTATTAGGAATTTGAGGATTAAGAATCCAGACTGGGGCGACTTACTGTGTTGCCTGATCTATATCCGCGAGTATATCTTTGATGTTTTCCAATCCGACTGAGATTCTGATCAGTCCAGGCGTTATGCCAACAGCTGCTCGCTCCACCTCCGTGAGTTTGGAGTGTGTAGTCGAAGCAGGGTGTGTTGCAATGGTGCGTGTATCGCCAAGGTTGGCTGAATGTGAGATCATCTTCAGAGAATTCAAAAACTTCCTTCCCCCCTCAATGCCGCCTTTGATTTCAAATGTGACAACACCTCCGCCAAGTTTCATTTGCTTTTTTGCAAGCTGATATTGTGGATGAGATGGTAGGTAGGGATACCTTACTTTGAGGATTTCAGGTCGGGATTCCAGATGCTTCGCCAGCGTAAGTGCATTTTCACAATGACGGTCCATGCGGACAGCCAGTGTCTCCAAACTTTTTGACAATATCCAGGCGTTGAAGGGCGACATAGAAGGCCCGGTATGACGGGCAAAGAATCGGACCTCTTTTATAAGCTCTTTAGATCCCAACACCGCACCTCCGATCACACGGCCTTGTCCGTCCATGAATTTAGTGGCTGAGTGTGTCACCAGGTTAGCCCCAAACTTTGCCGGGTTTTGCAAATAGGGTGTGGAAAAACAGTTGTCGACATTCAGTATGAGGTTGCGCTTCTTTGCCAGCCCACCCAACCATTCCAAGTCAATGATATCCAATGCGGGGTTGGAAGGTGTCTCTACAAAAATCATCCGGGTGTTGGGCTGGATTTTCTGTTCCCACTTCTCGGGTGGATCTGCTATGTCAACGTATGTGTGAGAAATTCCAACTTTTGGAAAAATAGTCGTGAGGATTTGGTGGGTAGAGCCGAACACGGAGCGCGAAGCCAGCACGTGGTCACCGGTCTTCAGCAAGGCAGCCATGCTGATATACATAGCAGCCATACCCGAGGCCGTAGCGATGCCGTCTTCCGTTCCTTCCAGCAAACAAAGTTTGTTGATAAGCTCCGTGGTGTTTGGGTTTGAAAACCGGGTATAAATATTTCCGGGAATTTCGTCAGCAAACAATGCGCGTGCCTGCTCAGCATCTTCAAAGACGAAACTGGAAGTGAGATAAAGGGGAACGGAATGCTCACGGTGCTGCGTACGCTCGTGCTGCGCCCGTATGGCATTCGTTTCAAAGTTTGTGGATTCATTCATGGGTTTACAATTTCAAAACTGTGCGTAACGGTAGCAGTCTTCTCAAGTGTTTTGGCAACGGAACAGTATTTTTCGACCGCCAAATTTACCGCTTTCTTTACTTTGTCCCTGTCAAGATTTCCATACAAGGCAAAATGAACATGCACCTCGCTGAAAAGGGAAGGAACCGCTTCTTTTTCCCGTTCACCTGTAACAGTAATGGCGATGTCTTTCAACTCCTGTTTCTGTTTTTTTAGAATGGAAATAATGTCGATCGCACTGCATCCTCCTAAGGCTGTCAAAAGGAGTTGCATAGGGCGAAAGCCATGGTCGGTGCCACCAATATCGGGTGATGCATCCATGTGCATTTTATTACCACCTTCATTGATCGCTTCCATCCAGTAGCCGTCATTCAGTCGATTGATTTCTATTTTCATAGGTGTTCCAGGTTAAGCTTCCCACCACTAACGACACGATGCTGACAATCGTTGCCGGTACCAGGCTGGGCAATTGTATATCATACATAAATTCAAAGACGCTCCAAGTGAAAAAACCCATGAGCATAGATAAGATTGCTCCTGCGCCATTCGCTTTCTTCCAATACAATCCGAAGACCAGTGCAGCAAAGAGTGTCACCAAACTTAAAACGGACGACTCTCCTACCAGTTTATAAATATTCGACCGGAAACATGCCATCACGGTGGCAATGCAACTAAAAAGTAAGACCGAGGCCCGCGTGAGCACCAGCATCTGTTTATCCGACAACTTTTCCTTCAAAATGGGCCGGACGAGATTTTCAGAAAAGATAGCAGCCGGCGCAAGCATCGCTGAACTCGTAGTGCTCATGATGGCCGAGAGCAAGGAACCAAAAAATAAAATTTGTACAGCCAGACCGGTATGTTTCATTACCATATTTGGCAAGGTTAGTTGTGTATCCCCCTGCATATTGGGATAAAGCTGCTTCGTACACAAACTAATAAACAAGGGTAACATAGCAACTGTGAGATAAAGCACTGCCGCATAGAAACAGGATCGTACAGCAGTATTGGCAGAAGCGGAGGACATGGAGCGCTGAAATACATCCTGGGAAGGAAGGGATCCCAAACCCAGCACCGACCAGGCAGCAATATACGTTGTGACCTCCTTCCATTCTGCCCTTGGAAAAAACCGAAAGTTTTCCGGTTGAACTTCACTGAGAACATTGACAACTCCGCCAGCCTCCCGGCCCAAAACGATGGCCAGTGCCAGGAGCCCGAGAATTATAATAATGCTTTGAACAAAGTCAGTAATGGATATGGCCCACATACCTCCAATGTAGGTGTAGAAGGTAACAACAAATGCGCTTACCACCACACCTTGCCACACGGCCATACCAGTAACAACGTTTAGGATAAGCCCCATCGCGACGAGCTGGGCAGCTATATAGCCAACGTAAGGAGGGGCAAGAAAGACACTTGCTATTAATTCAGTCCGAGGGCCGTATCGCACTTTAAAATAATCTCCCAGCGTCAGTAAGTTCATGTTGTACAATTTGCGGGCGAAAAACAATCCAAAAAGGATAAGACACAACGCCGCGCCAAAGGGGTCCTCAATCACGGCATACAATCCCCCTTTGAGGAACTCAGCGGATGCACCAAAGACAGTTTCGGAGCCAAACCAGGTGGCAAACAAAGCCGATGAACTCAGTAAAATCGGAAGGCTGCGTCCTGCGAGCATGAAATCCTTTGAGGTTCTAACCTTGCGGGCGGCCCAATACCCGATGAGGATGGTGAGAAAAAGATAAAGGATGATGGAGGCGAGAAGCAACTAGGGTGGTGACAGATTAATTATGCAACATTATTTGAAATCAGGTATTGGTCATAATAATAAGAAAATAGGCAGTAGGCAAGGGGCAGTAGGCAGGAAATACAGAAGAGCGCTGTCGTCTTTCATTGATATCTTGTTCCAAAATTAATTTTTCACAACACTAGGGTGGTTCAAACAAAAATAAATGAATTTCCTTTCACCCTTCGCACGCAAAATCATGTAATGGTCATGAATAATTATTCGCTGCTTTTTAGCTGAAAAGTCCTTGTAATGTTGAAGCCAAGGTGGATCGTTCCGTTGAAGAAGTCTCCGGCGGTCTCTGTCAGATACGCGCGCTCAGTAAGCCCACGGGAGTTAGTCATCACCAATTGAAAAACATGCCCGCCGGTTTCGATCTCTACACCAAACCCCAAAGGATTGTAGTACGGATTGCCTTGCTGGACATTAAAGCGATAGTAATACTCAGTTGTAAGAGCGACGCTTCGTGTAACCTTAAGACGTCCACCGAAGCCCAGCGCAACTTGGTCGTTGGCCTCAATCGTTTTATCTACCGTGTTTTTATGCACCATACTTGGCATAAGTTGAAGTGAAAGGTTTCGATTTACTTTTCTAGCGATTAGCAATTGGCTGGTATACGACATCCGGTCTTCCAACTGAATGTCATACGAAGCGTCTTGTGTTCGCGGTGATGTTCTTAAGGCTGCAATTCCAAAGGCCGTAACGGTGAAGGGCATGTTAATTACGCCAGAACTTTGTCTCAAAATCTTGTAGCGGAGATAACCATCCATTGTTTTGTCAACCGAGTTTCGACCAATGCCCACACCTAACTTATCGGTTAGTCCGTATTCGAGACCAATGCGCACATAGGCCTGGTCCAAACCAAAAAGATTGTAAACGCCACTGTTGATAGAACCAAAGCGGTGCGCAAAGATGAATTCAAGGGCACCCTTACCTTTTGTTTCTACCGTTTGGCCATTAATTAAACGCGTGCCCTTGAAAGTGGAAGTCGCATATTCAGTCGTCGCCTTCGTCTCCTTTTCCAATTCTTTCAAAAGATCATTCTGTGCTCGTCCAAAAAGGGGCAATAGAATTAGAAAAAAGAAGGCGTTATTTCTTTTCATAAGGTTTGAAAGTAAAATCAACGGAGACTTCAACTGCTTCGGCTATATTTTGCCATAAGATCTGTGGACGAGGTATTGAATAGTCTTCAAGTTTCACATTGAATTTGGACTTAATGAGTGCTTTGTCTTTGGTTATTTCGATGGTCCCCGGTACTTCTATTTCTTTTGTCACTCCGTGAATGGTCATTTTACCTGTGGCTTTCGCGGTTTGTTGTCCGGTGCTCTTCGCATCGTACCCTGTTATCTTTCCCTCAAAAGTGGCTGACTTGAATTTATCTGACTCCATATATTTTTCATTAAAGTGCTCCTGCATCAACGACTTGGCAAATTTGAACTCCTTGATAGGAATGGAGAACGCGATCTCGCCTGTCTCCAGGTCAAAAATACTGTTGGTTTTAGTGTTTTTTGCCGAGATGTCTTCAATGGCCGCATCTGAAAAAAATGTTATAAGTGATTTTTCAACGCTGAATTTTTGTCCAAGCGTGGTGAGACAGGAACAGGTAAGGAGGAGTAAAAGAAATTTTTTCATGGGTTTCAAAATTAATTAATTTTCAGTGGCGCCATCATCGACCCAACAGGCGATCTTCTGGATCTCATCATTGGTAAGCGTATTGCCTCCGATAGGCATGGTTCTGGCAGAAGTGCGGTTTTTAATGTCGATAGATTTGGCTTTGACATCAGAAAATTTAGTCCAATCGCGGCCCGTGGCACCGGCGCCATGACAACCCGAGAAGTTACAATTTGCTATAAAAATTGGCGTGATGTCGGCGCTATAACTTACACCAGTAGTGCCCCGCGGTACGGTTACCGTCAACATCCGTTGGCAATCTTCTTTATCTTTTACAATGACGGAATGATTACCATTTTTAAGACCCGTGAATGTAGAGGCCGATGCAAAGGTTCCATTATCAATTTTGATAAGGTAAGGAGGCGTTCCGCCGGAGGGTGTTATGGTAACTGAGCCATTGTCAGTTAAGCACTGATTGTCCTGGGTGGCGGTTACAGAAGTTGTAAGGGTTGAATTATCGGCCGAGAGTTCTACCCGTATATCATTTTTGCAACCCTTTTTGTCCTTTACAGTGACAACGTATGAACCAGGAGCCAATCTGTCAAACAGGGGGTTCGTTTGATAGATACCATCCCCCAGACTGAAGTCGTAGGCCCCGGTTCCTCCTATTGCAACCATGATAATCTGTCCATCAATGGATCGGCAACTTGTTGCATCCTTTTTAGATAATAGGGCAATACTCAGGTCGGATTTAGAGCAGTCGAAGCCGGTGGGTATTTCCTTGTAAACACAGGAAGTTGAATGGACGAAAGCGATAATAATCGCGAGGCGAGTGAGAATAGTACTTTTCATAATGATCAATTAAGAGTAGAAAATCTCTTGTCACTCTTGTCTCAAATCACCCTGAAATTAGGAAAAGGAATTGAAAGCGAAACACCTAAAAAAAGAAAATCCCCCAAAGTCCTTGACCCCGGGGGAAATTCTTGTCTATAGTTGGCTTTAATCTGAGTCGAAGATATAGTCAACTGCCAGACCACGAAATCAAAAGACGATTAGAAG
>JANYKP010000375.1 GCA_025358195.1 Cyclobacteriaceae bacterium | reverse complement strand
GGCAGACGAAGTCCTGCGTCAACGGGACCCCCTCGTTCTATACCGAGGTCTGTTGGAGAAACCAGGATCACGCCATTCAGATACATCCAATGAGCGTTTTGTAATTCAAGTGCAAGACCAGAGACTCGGGTGGTGCCATAGCTTTCGCCAACGAGGTATTTGGGGGATGTCCAGCGACTTTTTCTTGAAACAAAATTGTTAAGCCACTCGGCGAGGTACTTGATGTCAGCATTCACACCAAAGAACTTTTCTTTCGGTGTATCCTTGATCAAAATTCTTGAATAACCGGTATTGACAGGATTTACAAAAACAATATCCGCTACATCCAACACCGAGTAAGGATTTTCTTTGATCCCGTAAGGTTGCACAGGATAGCCTTCACTGTCAATCTCCAGAATGCGTGGTCCGGTATAGGCGATGTGCATCCAAACCGAAGCGGAGCCCGGCCCACCGTTGAAAGAAATGATCAGCGGACGGGTGGACTTGTTTGTAATATCCGTTCTCTCATAATAGGTGTACTCCAGCGCTGCAATGGCTTTTCCATCTTCATCCCACACGGGCTGTGTACCCGTGGTTGCTGTGTAGGGAAAGCGTTTCCCTTTGACAGTTACTTCCCAGTTGGTGGTGACGGTGGAGTCGCCGGGAAGCTTACGGGTTTTTTGGGCACTGGTGTTGATTGCGAAAGCAAAGCACAGGAGAATTGTTACGATGGGTTTTGTCATGAGAGGTTAATTTGAAAATGAGACAATTTGAAGATGAGAAAATTTGAAGATTTGAAAATGAGACAATTTGAAGGTGGAAGCAAAAGCATTTTCAAATTTTCAAATTATTCAATTTTCAAATTATGAGAACTAAGCAAACGGTTGATCAATTGACGGGCTCGGTTGTGAAAACCATTTCACTCCTTCTTCCGTCATGTAGGCACAGTCTTCCAATCGGATACCAAATTCTCCATAAATAGAAATGGTTGGCTCGATGCTGAAGCACATGCCGGCCACCAGCGGTTGCTTGTTTCCAAGAACCATGTTGCCCCATTCGTGTCCATCCATACCAATACCGTGTCCGGTGCGATGGGCGAGGCCCGGAACTTTGTAGCCTGGACCAAAACCTGCGTCGGTGATAACCTTGCGCGCGGCAATGTCAACGTTTTCGCAGGGGTCACCCAACTTTGCTGCGGCAAACCCGGCAGCCTGTGCTTTCTTCTCCAGATCCCAGATTTCCTGCTGGCGTTTTGTTGGTTCGCCAAAAACAACCGTGCGGCTAATGTCTGACGCATAGCCACCTATTTGGCAACCGCCATCCATCAGTACAATGTCACCCTTCTGTAATTTTTGTGGCTCGATGCTGCCATGCGGAAAAGCACTAGGTGCACCAAATGACGCGCCCGCCCCTCCACCGGGAGCGCCCAGTCGCTTGTGGGCTTCAGAAGTGTTTCTTGAAAAGTCTCCTTGCGACATCCCTTCGGTGAGCATGGCTACCGCAACTTTATACGCTTCGATGGTTACGTCATTGGCTTTTTGCATCAAGGCAAGTTCAGCAGGACTTTTGATCATACGGCAAGTTGCTGTTACCGGATCAGCGCTCACGTATTCAACATTAGCGACTTCTTTTCGTATTCCGTCAAATAAAAAGAAGCGGACCCTTTCTTCCATGCCAATTTTTCCTGTTCGAATTCCGAAGTCGGAGAAAATTTTAGCCACTACCTTGTATGGGCTTTCATCTTCTTCCCAAACCCTGACATCATTACCGATCGTCATCAGTTCACGTACACGTGCTTCTTCAAAATGAGGGCTAACGTATTTTACTTCGCCTTTGGCAGGAATGATGGCAGACATCATCCGCTCGCTGTTACCCCAACGGATGCCCGTAAAATATTCCATACTGGTACCGCCATCAAGGAAGATCGCATCGATTTTATTATCTGTCATCAGACGCTGTGCCTTCTCAATACGACTCTTGCGCTCTTCAATTGAAATCGGCACAACAGCGGCTGTCATGGACTTTAGGTCGTCCAAAGGAGATGCCTTCGTTGATTTATCAACTGGCGTACTGCAACCCGACAGCCCGGAAAGCAGCGTTGCAGCGCCAGCGCTGATGGCCGAGGTACGAATGAAATTTCTTCGGTTAATTGACATGAGACTGGGATTATAGAATTTTGGATGCCATGGGTAAAACTAGTGGTTTATGAAAGCTCCACAAGCGGGATTTATATGGATGGCTATCTTCCGCTTTACCTTCCCCTGGTTCAAAAGTTTTATCAGACAATTAGCAGGAAGAATATTATTGGATTACTTTTTTTTGAATCCAGCCATTTCCTTACCGAATTAACAGCAATTTTATGTAATTTGAACTCAATGAATAAGAGACTTTTAACGGATGGTAGAAATATTATTTACATGCTTTCGCTGTGTATTTGGATGTTGCAATCCTGCAGGAACGATCATACGGACGTAGCTCCAACCAATGTACAACTGACCACCGAAATAAGTAGCGATGGTTCCGGCTACGTTAAGTTCATAGCAACAGCAGATAATGCAGCATATTATTATATTTCATTCGGTGATGTGAGTGGGGCCACTCCATTTAAATCTATTTCTGGCGTTGCGGACCATATCTACAATAATTCCGGAAACTATGAAGTAGTAGTTACAGCAAATACGAATGAGCAAGTATTTACCAGTTTCTCGACAAGCATTTCAGTTTCGTTAAATGTTCCGATACCTTCCGGAGGCTACACCAGTGCCAGCAGTTACAGTGGGATGACCCTGACAAAGGCAGAGGAGTTTTCCACTTCTTCCATCGACCCGTCTAACTGGACCTTCGAAAACGGAGACGGCTGCCCCAATTGCGGATGGGGAAACAACGAACTTGAATACTACACCAGCCAAAATGCATTCATACAAGAGGGGTACCTCATTATCAAAGCTAAAGTTGAAAGCAGGGGAGGTAAATCTTACACTTCCAGTCGAATGATCACTAAGGACAAGTTTGCCTTTACTTATGGCCGTGTGGATGTCAGAGCAATCGTACCTAAAGGTCAGGGCCTTTGGCCCGCGATCTGGATGCTGGGATCAAACATTAACACGGTGGGTTGGCCTGCGTGCGGCGAAATCGATATCATGGAAATGATCGGTGGAAACGGACGCGAGAAAACAGTGTATGGCACGGCCCATTGGAATGATGGCGGGTATAAAAGCAGTGGGGGGAGCAAGACCCTGAGCCAGGGACTTTTCTCCGATGCATTTCATGTTTATTCCATTGAATGGACCGATTCGAATATCAACTGGTTGATCGATGATGTGAGTTATTACAGCGTGCCCATTACATCGTATAATGCTGCATTCAAAAAGGACTTCTTTTTTATTCTGAACGTGGCCGTTGGCGGAAACTGGCCAGGCAGTCCGGACGGAACAGCCAAGTTCCCTCAAATAATGATTGTCGACTACATACGGGTGTTTCAGAAATAGATTAATAGTTTGCGTCTCTTCATCATTCGTTATCCGAACTACTGAGTACACTACCCATGATAAATATTAAATTTTTGAACTACATTTTCCGAAGAATTAGTCTCTTATGAAAAAAATGAACTATCTGTTTATTGGATTGCTGTTTATCAGTCCATTGGTTTGGTGTCAAACGTTCACGCTGGAATCAGCCAAAAGCTACCCTTTTCCAACGGAACTGACAGCCGCTTCTCAAGGCTCCAAAGTTGCCTGGGCGTTTGAGGAACAGGGCAAAAGAAATGTCTATGTGGCTGAGGGACCTGATTTCAAACCGCGGAGGCTGACCAACTATCAGCAGGATGATGGTCAGGAGATCACCAGTTTATCCATTTCGGCCAACGGTCAGTGGATAGTATTTGTGAGAGGCGGTGATCACGGATCAAACTGGGACGACGAACTTCCGGTCAATCCTACATTCAATGCCGCACCCCTAAAAGTGAAAGTGATGAGCATTCCCTTTGCAGGTGGCGAAGCAAAGGCATTGTCCGAAGGCGATGCACCCATTATCTCCCCTAAAAATGATGTGGTCGCATTTATTAAAAGCAATCAGGTTTGGACGGTACCGATTGATGGTGCATCTGAAGCAAAAAATCTGTTTACGACACGTGGCACAGTCAGCTCATTAGAATGGTCCCCCGACGGATCGCGACTTACCTTTGTCGCTGGCCGCGGTGACCACTCTTTTGTTGGTGTATTCACAAATGCCGAAACTCCAATTCAATGGATCGCACCTTCCTTCCATCGTGACGGTTCACCGCGGTGGTCACCAGATGGAACTCAGCTGGCGTTTATTCGCACATCTGCGGCAGGTGGAAGCCTCGATTCTCTTTTAGTGAGAAGACATCAACCGTGGTCAATTTGGGTTGGTGATGTAAAAACTGCAAACGCGTCGCAGCTGTGGAAAGCTCCTGAAACATTGGCTGGATCCTATCCCACTACACACGGTCAGACCAATTTAAACTGGGCTGCAGGCGGACGAATTACTTTCTTATCGTATCACGATGGCTGGCCACACCTTTACGCTATACCATTGGGCACTTCCGCCCCTGCACAAGATGTAAAAGCTTTGTTGTTAACACCTGGATCGTTCATGGCCGAGCACATCAAATTAAGTCCTGACAGAAAATGGATGGTGTTCAGCGCTAATACCGGTCCGGATAAATTGGATATTGATCGCCGGCATATCGTTCGTGTTCCCGTTGATAAAGCAGCGATGGAGGTGATGACTTCGGGTGCCGGTTTAGAGTGGACGCCAACTGTGACCGGAGATGGAGCGACCCTGGTTTGCCTGAGTGCAACGTCACAACGATCACCCTTGCCCGCAGTTGTGAGCCTTACCTCAAAATCTGCAATGAAGTTGATCGGACAGGAATTGATTCCAAAAGATTTTCCCGAAAAGAATCTGGTGACACCCAAACAGGTAACTTTTAAGTCACCCGATGGCCTTACTATTCATGGACAATTGTTTGAGCCTGTCGGCGGACCAGGTAAAAAGCCCGCGATTATTTACGTTCACGGTGGACCGCCACGACAGATGTTGCTGGGGTGGCATTACTCGGATTACTATTCAAACGCATATGCATCAAATCAACATCTCGCCAGCCTCGGTTTTGTCGTGCTTGCGGTGAACTATCGCCTGGGTATTGGTTATGGATTTGAATTTCATCAACCTGAAAAGGCGGGTAGTGCAGGAGCTTCCGAATATATTGACATCAAAGCTGCCGGACAGTGGTTAGCAGCACAGCCGCAGGTAGACCCAAGTCGGATCGGAATTTATGGAGGGTCGTATGGGGGATTTCTCACGGCCATGGCATTGGCCAGGGACTCAAAAATATTTGCCGCAGGCGTGGATATACATGGCGTACATGATTTTACTGTGGACCGCACGAGAAATTTAATCGCTCCTGACCGATATGAGCGTGCACCCAATGCTGAGCGGGCGCAGCAAGTAGCGTGGGAATCTTCACCGACTGCCTATGTTTCCACGTGGACTTCGCCTGTGTTGATCATTCATGGCGATGATGACCGGAATGTCCGGTTCAGTCAGAGCACGGACCTTGTGAAAAGATTGGAGAAAAAAGGGGTGCCCCTCGAGACCTTGGTGATTGTCGATGACACGCACCATTGGATGAAGCAAAGCAATGCGATCAAAGTGTATGGCGCTGTGGCGGATTATTTTGTAAGGAAGTTGAAAGAACCAGCGATGATCAAACCAGCCAAGGAATAAGCTTGCGGCATGACTTTAGGACAATCGTCCAAAAAATTATCCATTGAAGTTTCCAAGTCCATTGGGAATGTATCTATCAAAATCGTGGATGCAGAAAAACCAAAGGCAGTGATGACCTTAGCTCATGGTGCAGGAGCTGGGATGGAGCACATGTTTATGGAATCACTCGCGGGGGGGTTGGCAAAGGCATCCATTACGTCCATCCGGTTCAACTTTCCTTACATGGAAAACAAGAAGGGAAGACCCGATCCAGCACCCGTCGCTGAAAAAACAGTGGAGGCAATCATCGATAAGACCCATGCGTTATATCCCAACCTTCCATTGTTTACAAGTGGTAAATCATTTGGAGGCAGGATGACGTCGCAGCGACTATCGAAGGAATGTCCGGCATTTGTAAATGGAAT
Organism: Cyclobacteriaceae bacterium; assembly: GCA_025358195.1. Lineage (GTDB taxonomy): Bacteria > Bacteroidota > Bacteroidia > Cytophagales > Cyclobacteriaceae > ELB16-189. The sequence continues at coordinate 1,437 of JANYKP010000375.1, read as the reverse complement.
TATCTTTTTTGGTTTTCCCCTTCACCCGTCTGGTGCGCCCGCTACTGAACGGGCGAATCATCTCTCATCCATCGCGATCCCAATGCTGTTTCTTCAGGGTACGCGAGATACGCTTGCCGAAATGAATTTGATGGAAGGGGTTGTAAAAAACCTTCCATCTGCCACATTGAAAAAATTTGAAGGCGCGGACCACTCTTTTAAAGTTTCCAAAAAGCAACTTATGGATGAGTTAGTGATGGCGTCAAGTCAATGGATCGATCATCAAATCAAATAATCTAAATGAAAAGGACACTTATAATCATACTACTGACTTCATCAATCATCGTTTCGTGCAATCGCCCACCAAAGACGGCGAGGGATCCGGAAGAAGCACTTATTCGGTCGGCTCGTCGGCTATCTAATGAAGCAATTGCTAAAAAGGACACAGCCATGCTTGCCAGTGTTTGGACCCTTGATTATCATGTGGTGACCTCAAGGAACTTTGAAAGGTCAGGTAGAATAGCCAACCGCGATTGGTTTGCGAATGAATACACCAGTAAGCCTGATGTGATTTATATCCGCACACCCGAAACCATCCAGGTATTCAGTAAATGGAACATGGCGTCCGAAAGTGGCACGTGGGTGGGCCACTGGACTGACCAAGGAGAGCCATGTGAACTCAGCGGAAGCTATTTTGCGAAATGGCATAAGATTAATGGACGGTGGCTGATCCGTGCGGAAGTTTTTGTTCCATTGAATTGCTCTGGAAAATTCTGTGAGCAGTCGCCGATCTAAAATGCCTAACAGTGATTGGGATGATCAAATGATGGGCCCGAAAAAATTCATCTCAAGCAATACCTGATCGAAGAACCATAAAGTCCCCAAAGCCCGAGCCTGCCAGTACCAAGCACCCGGTACCCAGAATCCTGCAACCAGAATTTTCCCGCTCACGCCTTCGGTGTATCTTTGCGCCTCATTTTAATAGAAAAACGTGAATTATCTTTCCGCCGAGCTTATTTCAAAGGCATTCAATGACAAATGGCTGTTCAGGGACATCTCCCTGGGCATCTCGCAGGGGGAGAAGTTTGCCATGGTGGGCAATAATGGGGTGGGTAAATCTACCCTGCTAAAAATATTTACCGGTGAACTCAACTCAGATACGGGCAAGGTCGTGGTCCGGGATGGTATCCGTCTCGGGTACCTTACACAACAGCCCAAGGTCGATGATCGACTGTTGGTAAAAGACATTTTGTTTGACGAATCTAACAAGGTCGCGGCGGCTGTAAAAGAATACGAAGACTGCCTCCACCATCCGGAGGTGCCTGCCGGACGAATGCAGGCAGCCCTGGAGAAAATGGAGGAATTCAATGCGTGGGATTACGATGCAAAAGTGCATGAAGTGACAAGCAAACTCGATGTGCCCGACCTTGACAAAAAATTCGGTGAACTTTCTGGTGG
>JANYKP010000368.1 GCA_025358195.1 Cyclobacteriaceae bacterium | reverse complement strand
GAGCATACCGGAAAAAATTGCATTGCGGGCGTAGGCGGTTGTGGTGGGGAGAATGGAGTAGTATGTCTCCTCTTTTTCGATTGTGAAATAATCCAATAACTCGGGTTCAATTGCTTTCCACTGGTCGTATCGAAGGTTGTCGATCACGATCAAAAAGCAAGGCCTTGTTGCATTCACCTCAGGAAAAACTTTTTTCTTCATGACCTGGTGCGACAGCAAGGGTTTTGAAACCTTGGGATCATTCAGCCATCCTTCGAAGTGTCGTTTGATGTAGCGACAAAAATTTACGTTCGCTTCAACTTTTTGAGATTCTAGCACTTCGCCCATGCTGGCATCCGACTGGTCCATCTGCAATTCCCAAAACACCAGTTTTTTATAAATGTCGGCCCACTCCTCATGGTTAAGATCGTCCAAAAAAGCCATGCTGATTTTTTGGAATTCCTGCTGATAACCGGAGTTTGTTTTCTCCATCACCAGGCTCTTCTTATCCAGTATTTTTTTTACCGACAACAAGATTTGGCTGGGATTAATGGGCTTGATCAGGTAGTCATCAATCTTCGATCCGATCGCCTCCTCCATGATCTGCTCTTCTTCGTTCTTGGTGATCATCACCACAGGAACATTTGGCTTGATCCCCTTGATCAGACCCAACGCCTCGAGTCCCGACATGCCGGGCATATGTTCATCCAGAAACACAACATCAAAGTTACGGGATTCATTTAGCTCAACCGCCTCGGCACCATTGTTTACCGGCGTAATATCATAGCCACGCTGTTGAAGAAAGAGGATATGGGGTTTTAGCAGATCAATCTCATCGTCAGCCCACAAAATGGAATATCTTTGCATAGATTTTTCTACAAGTTAATTAAATAGGAAGGAATCAACCACCGGATAAACAACCGATCACCGATTGAATAAAAATAAAATCATAAACGACCCGGTTTACGGGTTTATCCCGATCAAGAGTGAACTTATTTTTGACCTGATCGAGCATCCCTTTCTTCAACGCATGCGCCATATCCGCCAGTTGGGTCTGGCAGAACTGGTCTACCCAGGGGCGATCCACACCCGGTTTCATCACGCATTGGGAGCTATGCATCTCATCCGTCAGGCGCTGGAGATACTGATCGGTAAGGGCATTGATCTTTCTGAAGAAGAAATAGAAGCTGCTCAAATTGCGATCCTTCTTCATGATACGGGTCACGGACCGTTTTCACATTCTCTGGAGGATACGTTACTCGAAAATATAAAACACGAAAGCCTTTCCTTCCTTTTTATGAAGGAACTTAACCGACAGTTTTCCGGAGGGCTTACGCTGGCCTTGAAAATCTTTCAGAACACCTATTCAAAAAAGTTCCTGCATCAATTAGTGAGTTCCCAATTGGACATCGATCGGCTCGATTATTTGAACCGTGACAGTTTTTTTACAGGCGTCAGAGAAGGGACCATTGGTACCGACCGAATCATTGCCATGATGAATGTTGTGAAGGGGCAGTTGGTGGTGGAGGAAAAAGGAATATATAACATCGAAAATTTTCTGAATGCCCGAAGACTCATGTACTGGCAGGTGTACTTACACAAAACCAGTGTAAGTGCTGAGCGACTTCTGGTCAACATTATCAAGCGGGCTCAATATCTTGTTCGTTCCGGCGAACAGCTACCTGCCAGTGAAGCGCTTACACTTTTTCTTCACCATCGGTTTACCCTGGATGATTTTGTTGAAAAAAGAAATCTCTTAAAAGCCTATGGTAATCTTGACGACCATGACGTGTGGGGAGCGATTAAACATTGGCAATCGCATCCTGACCGTGTGTTGGCGCAACTCTGCACCATGTTGCTTGAGAGAAAATTATTTCAAATAAAATTTTCTACACAACCGATTCAAAAATCCGAAATAGAAAAGGTCAAGGATTTAATCTCGAAAGAATGGCAGTTAATGAAAAGTGAGGTGACCTATATGTTTTCTCACGGCACGGTGTCAAACGAGGCGTATTTGTCCGAACGCAATTCAATCCAGATTTTAATGAAATCAGGAGAGCTCGTAGATGTGGCACAAGCCTCTGATCTCCCCCATATAAAGGCTATGAGTAAAATCGTGAAAAAAAACTACCTATGCTGGCCCAAAAACCTATCTTTGTAAACAAGCTTTACCAGTTTGTACAACAGGGTACACTGAACTGATTCTCAGCCCCTAACTTTTCTTATGGAGTTTACTTTAAATCAAATTGCAGGTATGTTGGGCGGAGAAGTCCGTGGTGACGGAAACCAAAAGATCAACATGCTGGCTAAAATACAGGATGCAAAAGAAGGCCAGATTGCTTTTTTGGCTAATCCCAAATACGAACAATACATCTATACTACCCATGCTACTGCGGTCATCGTACAACGGGATTTTCAACCAAAGAAAGAAATTCAATCTTCCTTGGTACTGGTAGAAGATCCTTACTCAAGTTTTACGATCTTATTGGAAGAATATCATAAGCTGATCAGTTTTCAGAAGTCAGGCATTGAGCAGCCAAGTTTTATTGGCGAGAAAACGACCGTCGGAAAAAATATCTATCGCGGCGCGTTTTCCTACATAGGCAGCAATGTAAAAATTGGCGACAACGCAAAGATCTATCCGCATGTGTTTATCGGGGATGATGTAATGCTTGGCAATAATGTTATTCTTCACCCCAACGTCAAGCTTTATGCCAGCACAAAAATCGGCAATAACTGTGTCATTCATTCCGGCACGGTGATCGGCTCCGATGGTTTTGGCTTTGCACCCCAGGAAGATGGTACCTATAAAACGATTCCGCAGCTTGGTAATGTAATCATCGAGGACAACGTAACCATCGGTGCCAATACGGTGATTGATTGCGCCACACTTTTTGGTGATTCAACGATTATCCGGCAGGGCGTGAAGCTCGATAATCTGATTCAGATTGCTCATAACGTCGAGGTTGGAAAAAACACCGTGATTGCTGCGCAAACCGGCATCTCAGGTTCATCAAAAGTAGGCGACAATTGCATGATTGCCGGTCAGGTCGGCATTGCTGGTCATCTGGTCATCGCCAACAATACAGGTCTCGGTGCCCAGGCCGGAATATCCAAATCCATTGCAGTAGAAGGGGAACGGCTGATCGGGTATCCAGCCTTCAATATGAAGGAGTATTACAAGGCCTATGCCGTCTTTAAGCAGCTTCCTAACCTGAATCACAGGCTCCGGGAACTTGAAAAGAAAGTTAATGCGCAAGCTGCTAATTCGATTGAAACCCTCGAGAACGGCCAAAACGGAGAATCCTAGACAAGTTCCGCAAGCTTTTGGCATACTCGTTCCAGCCGGTTAAATTTGCGCACTTATTTAATCCATGCTTAATCACAAGCAACAGACGATAAAGAAGTCGGTGACTATTTCAGGCGTTGGTCTCCATACCGGAGTTCAGACTACCCTGACGTTCATGCCGGCAAAGCCCAATCATGGAATAAAATTCCAGCGAATAGACCTCCCCGGCTCACCGATTATTGACGCTGACTGCGACCGTGTCGTAGATGTGTCAAGGGGAACGACCCTTGAACAAAGTGGGGCGCGCGTCAGCACAATCGAACACACACTGGCCGCACTAGTGGGCCTGGAGATTGACAATGTAATGGTCCAGATTGATGGACCGGAAGCGCCGATCATGGACGGAAGTTCAATACAGTTTGTTCATGTACTGAAAGAAGCCGAAACCGAAGAGCAAAATGCGTTGCGCGATTTTTTTGAAGTTCAGGATAGCATTTTTTACCGTGAAAGCGCACGTCATGTCGAAATAGCAGCATTGCCGCTCGATGACTACCGTGTCACCGTGATGATTGACTACAATTCACCTGTGTTGGGAAGCCAACATGCTTCGATCACCAACATTCAGCAGTTTGAAAAAGAAATCGCCTCGTGTCGCACGTTTTGTTTTCTTCATGAGTTGGAGATGTTATATAAAAACAATCTCATCAAAGGCGGCGATCTCAATAATGCCATTGTCATTGTAGACCGGATCATTGAACCTCACGAGTTGGAGAACATTGCCAGGATGCTTAACAAGCCAACCGTAGAAGTAAAGAAGGAAGGCATTCTTAACAATGTGGAACTGCGGTACAACAACGAGCCAGCCCGTCACAAACTACTGGATATTATCGGCGACCTTGCGCTCGCGGGACGACCACTCAAAGCACAAATTTTAGCGGCCCGGCCCGGACATGCCGCCAATGTTGCCTTTGCCAAGAAGTTGAAAAAGGCAATGGCGGAGTCCGACAAGAAAGGTGTCCCACGTTACAATCCATCACTTCCTCCCGTGATGGACATCAACAAGATCATGCAGACACTTCCACACCGCTATCCTTTTCTGCTCATTGACAAGATCATCTACCTTGATAAGGAGACAGTTACAGGTGTGAAGAATGTGACCATGAACGAACCCTTCTTTGAAGGTCATTTTCCAGGCAACCCCCTGATGCCTGGCGTATTGCAGGTAGAAGCCATGGCACAAATCGGCGGTATCCTTGTCCTCAATACCGTACCGGATCCCGAAAATTATTGGACCCTTTTTTTAGGCATCGACGAATTCCGCTTTCGCAAAAAAGTCCTACCCGGAGACACCCTTGTGATTCAATGCGATTTGTTAGCGCCTATAAAGCGAGGCATCGCCAAAATGTATGGAAGAGGCTACGTTGGCAACGCGCTTGTTTGTGAGGGAACCATGACCGCCAGTATTGTTCGAAAGGATTCATGAGTTATCATCCATTAGCCAATGTACATCCAGAAGCTGTCATCGGCAGCAATGTGGTGATCGAACCTTTTGCCACGATTCAAAAAGATGTAACGATCGGTGACGGCAGTTGGATCGGACCCAACGCTGTGATTTGGGAAGGTTCCCGATTGGGTAAGAATGTAAAAGTTTACCCGGGGGCTTCGGTGTCCTCCATCCCACAGGATTTGAAGTTCGCCGGTGAGAAAACGGAGACATTTATCGGGGATAATACCGTGATCCGGGAGAGCGT
>JANYKP010000341.1 GCA_025358195.1 Cyclobacteriaceae bacterium | reverse complement strand
GATGAAGCATGCAGAATCTATGGACTCTCTCCAGGAGAAAATATACGCTCCTACGAATCCTGGATATCCTTCCTGCATCCCGATGATTTGGAAGACGTGAGACAACTAATAAAAAGCACTCATCAAACTTTAGGAAACGCGAAATTAAACTATCGCATTGTTCTACGAGACGGGACCATCAAGTACCTGTATTCTGAAACAAAGTTTGAATTCGACCAGGATACTAAGCCAATAGGCTTGACCGGGATAACCCTCGATGTGACACAGCTTAAAATGGCAGAACAGAACATTGAGTTTGACCGTAATAACCTAGTCTCACTGATCAATAATACGAACGATTTAATATGGAGGCGTTGATACAAATTTTAACTTGATCACTTCCAATCATGCGTTTGATGAATTGATCAAGCGCCGAACAGGGAAACCAATTGCAAAAGGAGAAAATGTTCTGGCACCGGGATTCAATGAAGCTCGATTGCAACGATTCAAAGCATTGTATAGCCGCGCATTTTCAGGAGAAACATTTACAGAAATTGAGTATACAGATTCTCCCGCTGAATTCTGGTCAGAAATTTCCTATTATCCTATCCGCAAAGGGGAGGAAGTCATCGGAACGGCCTGCTTCGCCCGCGATATCACTGAAAAGAAGAAAGCTGAAAAATTAATCAAAGATGAACGTATATTATTGAGAACGTTAGTCGATAACCTCCCCATCAACATTTACACAAAAGACGTACGTTCAAGAAAAACATTGGCCAACCGGGCCGACTATGAGTTCATGGGTGCCACCCGGGAAGAAGACGTGCTCGGAAAAGATGATTCCGAATTTTTTTCACCGGAACAAGTTAGAAAAGTAAGGCGTGAGGAACAACGATTATTTACAACAGGCGAGCCCATCATTAACGAGGAAGAACGTCATACAAGGAAGGGCCGTGATGTCTGGTTTCTGAAATCTAAAATTCCATTGAGGAATGAAGACAATCAAATTATTGGCCTGGTCGGAATCAGCTATGATATCACGAGCCGAAAAGAGATCGAAGAACAAATTAAAAACAGTGAAGAAAAAAGGAGACTGATTATGAACGCGGCTATTGATGCTATTATTTGCATTGATGTAAAGGGAGTTATTACATTCTGGAATCCGCAAGCTGAAAAAGTATTTGGGTGGAAAGCTTCAGAGGCGATTGGCCGCTTGTTGTCGGACCTTATCATTCCGGAACCCTACCGGGAAAGGCACATCCAGGGTCTTGAAAATTATTTGAAAACAGGAACCGGTCCCGTATTGAATTTATTGTTGGAGCTGTCGGCCATCAACCGGGAGAATAAACAATTTCCAATCGAGCTTACGATTCTACCCATCAAGCAAGGGCAAGACGAATTTTTTTGTGGTTTTATCCGGGACATCACAGAACGTACGAATGCTTTACAAGCCATCAAAACACAAAATGCAAAATTGCGGGAAATTGCATGGACCCAATCCCATTCCGTCAGGGCCCCGTTAGCTCGTATTATGGGGCTAACGAATTTGTTGATTGATCATTCATTAAGAAAAGAAGACTCAACTGAAATTATAAATCATTTAGTCAATTCAAGCAAAGAACTGGATGAAGTGATCCGGGCAATCGTAAGGAGAACGGAGCAGGTGGAAATTGAGGAAGCGAACTTAAAAATCAGCCCTACCACACCTCCCTGATCTTTATATTATCCTCCTTGTATTCTCGATAAGAGTCATCACCGCTGGTGTATCTCATCATTCATTTGATAATCCGTCAGTAGGTACACGTCAAAATACCGGGCCAAACTTCCTCCCCGCTTATTCTCAAAACGGTGCAACAACTCAACGGATGTAAAATGCAGGCGATAGGTTTCATCCATGTTCACCTGATAATTACTGGGAATAATGCATAACGCACGCTCACCGCTATGCAAAGAAGGGCGATTCTTGTTTAGCCAGTAGTATTGATGAAGGTCATTGACATCCCCCACACCGATGAGTGGTATATGCAACGGTGACGCGACATAATAATCGAGGTGCGCAGCCGGGAACCATTTATGCGAAACAATTTTTATATCCTGGGGCAAGAGTTTATTCATTTTCTGCTCCCTCATCCAAGGCTTGAAGTTGTCGGCAAATTGTTTCCAGCCATACATGTCCAGCGTAAAATCTCCGTCACCATAACGAAGCTTTTCATGCGAGCCAAAAGTACCCGGATAAAATTTTATCAAGAGCGTGGCCGCTAACAAAGCACTCCCGATCAATGACAAGCTGGCTCTGATTGCGAGGGGAAGCGTCAGGGAGTACGGGTTTGGTATTTTTTCGTCCAAATATGCAGCGGCTAAAAATGACAAGATCATAAATCCCGGACCGCTCCAATGTGGCAACATCGGATTGAACAATGACATTCCCGTGACCACAATGATAATTGGCAACCCATTTAGTAGTAAAAAACGCGAAGCGGTACGATCCAGAAACTTTACGGACCTTAGTTTCCAGAGGGCGATGATAATGAGCGCTGCATTGACAGGGTTGGTGTATAATAATTGACCTCCAATTGCCTGAAAAAAGTAATCAAGATGGACTATCGATTCCTGAACAGCTACCCGTTCGCTGTGAAACCGGTAGGTGATAAAATCATTCTGAATGTTCCACCAAAGAACGGGACTGATCGTTATACACGTAACCAGCGCTGACAGGTACAATCCGTAGCGCGTAAGAAGTTTTATTTTGAAAAACAAAATATAAAGACCAAGACCGAACCACAAGAAAATACCGTGCACCTTGCAGAGCACGCAAAGACCGGCGAGCAAGCCAAAGAAAAGCCATTGCGAAAGCAGAATCGTTTGTTGCTGATCGGCCTTTAACATGATTGCATACATTGTCCAAAGGGCTCCCAACCAAAAAACAACTTGCGGGCTATCAGGGATGATGAAGGTACCCGCGATGACCGAAGTGTAAACGCTGGTATTGTAAAGAATAGCCGCCAGCCAGCCGGTGTTTTCATTCTTCATGAGTGCCCCTAACCGGTAGGAAAAGAACGTACCGAGCGCGGCACAAACAATTGCACCACTACGAATGAAAAATTCCTGAGTGAACGCCAGATTTCCCGTAAACAACCGGATGAGGATTCCAACGCCCGGGGGGTGGTCAAAATAATTGGGCTGGATATCCAGGGCGTACAAATAATAATACACCTCATCGTTACTCAACTCCAAAACAGACGCCACGATCACGCGCACCACTGTGGAAATCAAAATCAGATAGAGTACTCGTTTAAGCACACTCAAAGTAAGAGAATCTTTGGCAAAGATTGTTATGGATCTCTTTACCTTAGTACCTCCATCATAGTAACCCCAGCCTTAAGGCTCTTGCCTATGCACATATCTTTTGCAGGAAACCCCAACCGATATATAATTCGAGCTCTTTTTCGAGAAGCTTATCCCCAAAGTATCTCGAAACATAAGAATTCTGGTCATTCGGAGAAAACTC
>JANYKP010000340.1 GCA_025358195.1 Cyclobacteriaceae bacterium | reverse complement strand
CAGTTTTCTCCTTTTGTCAAGGGCGCTTTCTTCTATTTTCAGTCCAGTGGCGATGACGGTATAATGTTCCGGAGAAATAACAATAAACTCACAGGTCGCTTTGTCGTAGGGATGATCGATGGTGGGCAGCCAGTGGTGTGCCCTGTTGGGCCAGTTATCTCCAAAGAAGGTCCGGTCGCCAAACCTGTTCTTGCTAATGATCAATCCATCCTGAGGAATGCCTGAATAACGAATAACGAATTTTTTCTCGGTACCGGCTTGTGTTGGACCAGGTAACTGAATTCTAAGTCGGTCGTTTTGATGCGAAAACAGAACAGGCTGATGGTCGACCATCACGTCTGCCACGCGCATGCCCAGACCGGCAGCATTGACTCCTGCCAAGTCAAGTTCGAACGCTGTCACAGACTTCTTGAATCGGATATCAATGACCGTTTCACCCGCAATTCGGTTGGTCGAATCATTCAGTTCCAGTTTGAATTGGTAGTGACGTATGTCGATGGATTCATTCCTGGGATAGGGATCCGAGGCGTGTACGGTTTTCAGGACCAAAAGGAAAAGAAAAAAAATGAAGGGTCTCATGATCATAAATTCGTAAAACGAAATATAGTCTGATGAAGGCAACTCTGAAAGCAATATTATGTGTAGCCCTTGTGACTAGCTCAGCATGGGGTTTCTTCGGGCATCAGAAAATAAACCGGCTCGCCGTTTTTACCCTGCCGCCTGAAATGATCGGATTCTACAAGAAGAATATCGAATATATCTCGGAGGCTTCTACTCACCCCGACCGCAGACGGTATGCTGTGCCTGACGAAGCGCCGCGCCACTATATTGACATGGAAGAATATGGCGACAGTGCCTGGGTCAAATTGCCAAAATACTGGAATCTGGCGGTGGAGAAATTTAGCGAAGACACCCTGAAGGCACACGGCATTGTTCCGTGGCACATCGCAAGAATGTTCAATCAATTGAGGGAGTCCTTTTTGTTGAACGATCCAGAACGTATTTTGCGCTGCTCTGCAGAACTAGGACATTATATTGGTGATGCACATGTACCGCTCCACACGACTAGGAATTACAATGGCCAGCTGACTGGTCAAAAAGGGATTCATGCTTTCTGGGAGTCTCGCTTGCCGGAGTTGTTCTTTGATAACTATAACTTTTTTGTTGGAAAGGCGGCCTATGTCTCAGATCCGCATCAAGCGGCATGGGAAGCTGTTCGTACTTCCCATGCCCTGGTGGATTCTGTATTGAATGTGGAAAAAAATTTATCGGCCGGTTCATCCATCAAATTCAATTATGAAACCAAAGGGAAACAAACGGTAAAAGTTTATTCCATTGCATTCTCCAGGCGCTACCATGAGAAATTAAGTGGAATGGTCGAGCGTCGGTTTCGGGCAAGTATCAAAATGACGGGCGACCTGTGGTACACCGCCTGGGTCGATGCGGGCCAGCCTGATTTAAGAAAGTTGATCAATTACAAGCCCACTGAAGCTGAATTGAAAAACAGGGAGGAGGAAATGAAAAAATGGAAAGAGCGAAATTTTACTTCAAGGGAACATGATGATAGTTAGTAGTGACACAAAGGCAACGTATACGGAAGAAATGCATGTCACGCAAAGGCCGCAAAGTTAAGATCCAAAGAAATCGCAAAGTCTTGTGTTGTTGCTCCAGCTTGGCAGACTTTGAGCCTTTCCGTGCCTGCCGAAGGATAGTTTGCGTTTTTTACGTGGACCTGTATTAATCGTAAGGGCTTTTATACGGGCTGATTTTGAGGTTGGATAGTGAAGTTATGAAGATTAAGGAAGATTGCGTTTGCATTTCTGCGAAAAAATCCAAAAATTCGACGTACGTAAACCAAACTACTCCATGGGCTTATTCACTGATCCGAACCGCATTCCCGAAAATTACGGCCTCAAAATAGCGGGGGGCATGATTTTATTTTTTGTTTTCATGAGAATTCTCGGATTGCACCATCATGTGGAATTGCGCATGCTCAACTTATTGATCCAATCAGCCGGTGTTTTCTTCGCGTTGAAGAAATTCAGAAGCTCGCATGCTGACCATTTAAATTATTTCCGGGGTCTCATTACGGGAGTGGCCACCGGAGCAGTGGGATCTGCAATCTTTGCCCTCTTTATGTTTATTTATATGCAGGTGGATACAG
>JANYKP010000300.1 GCA_025358195.1 Cyclobacteriaceae bacterium | reverse complement strand
GCCTGAGTATTCTTCTTCAACCTCCACAACATACGATCCGGGCGCCAGTGCGCTGGATACAATAAATGGGTTAACCGGAGGGCCTGGAACAAACTGAGGCACCACTGTAGCGGCTCCCTGACGGAGGGTAACTTTATAATCATTTTGAGTGGTGCCTAGTGGTGCCGCTGCCGGATTTTGAATTTGAATTTGAATTGAACCATTTCCAACTACGTATGGACAAATGGTAGAGTTAGTCTTGGTGATCCTGAGTACCGCAAACGAACCAATGAATGGAAGTGTGTGTGCCAGGTAGGTTTTGCATCCGGTTGCCGTGTTCGTAACCTGCAGGGTGTACAACCCTGTTGGTACGCCTGCTATATTTGAGGTCGTTGCTAAAGCTGCAGCGGTGTAGACAGGAGGATTTGTAAAATAATTGATGGATCCTAATGCGGGCGTTGTTGGGGAAGGCACACCCGCAAACCACTCATACGTATTACCAGCCGTTTTAAAATCACCGATGGAACCAACACCATTCGCTGTGATGTCAATCACCGCACCACCGAATGTAAGAGAAAGTGTCAACACGTTTCCGGCAATACTCTGGACAAAGTATATTAGTTGGTCCTGAAGCGGTATGGGAAGAACTCCCGTTTTTGTGATGATGACCATTTGATTCACCGCCAAACCAAGCGGGGTTGCTGTGGTTAGCTCGTCCGTAACATCATTCGTTGTAAAGTTGTTTGGATTAGCTGTCAATTGAACCCCTCCATCCATTACTCCACTGTTATTGCTACAGTTCGTTGGGACGGATGTATTCGATGCAACGGGTGTGATCGCCGGGGAAGCATCCGCCACCGTACTAATTACCTGAAGGGATTTACATTGTGTAGTCGTATTTAGAACGACAACCGTATAGTCTCCCGGTATTAAAGCTGAATAGTTAGCTCCTCCAGAAAATGCAGCACCTGCTATAACTGCATTTTCATCCGCTGCATTATTGCCATTATACCAATAATAGGTGTATGGACCAGCCACCGGCACGACTGAAGCCGCCAAAGCACCGTTGGGAGGAACGCACTTCGTTAAATCTGTTACCACTACAGTCACTACGGGTGTTGTCAACGTTTCGTTGAGCGTTACAGTTTGTGAGCCCGTACACTGTGTGGAAGTTCTAACGGCTGTAATGGTGTAGTTCTGATTACCCTTCAGGTTTGCAATCGCGTTTGATGCCGTGGTTGATGCCGTTACGTTATCCACCCACGTGAATGTATAGCCGGCCGTGACACCCACTCCACCGGCAATGGATGTCTCGTTGATGGAGGCAGACAATGTTCCATTCGGAGTCGCAGAATTGCACGATGTTTGATCTGCAGCTACCACATCAATCTGAGGAATAAACAGGTTGTCAACGATCGTGACGGGCACTGGATTTGACGTGCATTTACTAGCAGTGTTGGTCGCTTTCAGCGTGTACGTCGCGGCAGCTAATGCGGTGTATGTATCACCGGGGGCTGGTCCGACCGTTCCGCCAGCAGCCCATGTAAATGTAAATCCTGCAAAGGGCGTGAGTACAGGGTTTCCCCGGTAGCTCAACGTGTTTAACGCTGCCGCCCCATTTTTAGTGGCGGAGCAGTTTGTATTGTTGGTGGGTGGTGATAACGTCACCAAAGGTAGCTGGCTATCATCGGCAACGCCTACCGTTGCGGTGTTCACGCAACCTGTTTGAAGTATGGTTACCTCTACGGTGTATTGAATCAACGATGCTCCACTCAAGCCACCTTGAACATTACTGTAGTTGTTTGTTGTTGCACCTGTATTTAAGGTAGTGGGACCGGCGGCACCCGCGGTGGAATTTCCGTTAAACCACTTGTAATTATAATTCTGTCCATTGGGCACCACATTCATGACACTCGCAATTCCGTCCACAACTCCGCCCGGACAATTCGTAGAACCAGTAGAACTCATCGTGATCGCAGGCAACACCAGTGCATTATTCACAATGATATTTGTTGTTGATGATACACAACCCGTAGGCGTTTGCGTGGCTTGTGCCGTGTAGGCAGTCGCTCCTCCATTCAATTGACTATAAACATTCGCTGCTGGTGTTCCTGCTCCAGCGCCTCCTCCAAATACAAAGGTGTAATTACCTATCGCACCTACCTGGTTGGTTACGGTGGCCGTTACACTTCCATTGTAAGTGCCTGCAGGATTCGTCAAGCCAGGATTACATACCGTGTTGTCTGCCTTTGCTAACGATAATACTGGTAGCACTTTCGCATCCGCTACATTCACCGCCACACTTGTTTGACAGCCGTTCACCT
>JANYKP010000297.1 GCA_025358195.1 Cyclobacteriaceae bacterium | reverse complement strand
GCGTGTTCCGCTTCTGCCTCCAGCATTGGCGCTCCTGGAGAAGTACAAGGACTACCCGATATGTGTTCGCCGCAAGCGCTTGTTGCCCGTATCCAGCAACCAGAAGATGAACAACTACCTTAAGGAGATCGCCGACGCCTGTGGCATCACCAAGAAGATGACATTTCATACTTCACGGCATACGTTCGCAACGACTGTGACCCTATCCAACGGAGTGCCGATTGAAACGGTGGGCAAGATGCTGGGTCACCGCAATCTGAAAACGACGCAGCACTATGCGAGAATTTTGGAGAAGAAGGTGAGTGAGGATATGGGGGTGTTGCGATCGAAATACAAAGACAAAGCGTCCAAGCAAACCGAAGTAACGGAGAATATGAATCTGTCGTTAAATACTAAATGATCTTTAACGCTTGCTATAATGAGTCACAGCGATTAAATCCCTAAATTTGTTGTCGTGTTCTACAGGAGAAAAATAATTCTAGCTCTTCTTGAGGTTTTTGGCGGTAAACTGGACAAGATCAGTTTGCAGAAATTGCTTTTTCTGTTCACGCTAAGACAAACGGCAAGGGCTTACGACTTTATCCCATACCTGTACGGTTGCTTCTCATACTCAGCCAGCGCAGATATAAGGGCGATGGTCGGTAAGGGGCTTTTGACAGAAACCGAAACTCAATTTAATCGAGTTGGACGAACAAGTTATTTAACTAACCTTCGAGGGGACGACGGAGAACATCTTGCACATATTAAGAATGTGTACGGCCAGATGGATGCAAACGCCCTAATGAAATACACATACATTAATCATCCTTATTGGGCAATTAACAGCATCAAAGCTAAATTGATACTTAGTGAAGGAGAATTCAATGTTGTTCAATCGAGCAAACCAAACAGAAAGGCTACTGTACTTTTCACAATCGGGTATGAGGGAATCAGTTTGGAGGAGTACTTGAATCGCTTGATCAAAAATGATGTGAAAGTTTTGGTGGATGTACGCAACAACCCGCTAAGTATGAAGTATGGATTCAGCAAGAGCCAGCTAATGCGCTATTGCGAAAGCCTCGGTATTCAATATGTTCACTTACCGGAGGTCGGTATCCAGTCTGAGCTAAGACAAGAATTAAATAGTCAGGTCGATTATGACAAACTTTTTGTGGCATATAAAAAGAAAAACCTGACGCGCACAGTTACCGCACAAATGAAAATTCTAAGTCTGTTGAAAGAGAAGCGGCGTGTTGCATTAACATGCTTCGAAGCAAATATTTGTCAATGTCATCGCAAACATTTGGCGGATGCGATTGAACACCTCCCCGGGTTCGAATATGAAGTACAACACATCTAGCCAATGGCCTTGACGAAGGTTCTAATAGCAGTAAAAACGTACCCTACCCTTTCATTTAAATACGATGAACTGGTTTGCACCGCTGGTTTTCGCGAAGATGGCACCTGGATAAGAATTTACCCTGTCAAGTTTAGGCAACGGCCCTATGCACAGCAGTATAGTAAGTACCAATGGATCGAAATGGATCTTGTCAAAAATGAAAAGGACTTTCGACCAGAAAGTTTTCGTCCAGTCACACATGAAACGGAAATAAAAATTGTATCAGAGGTGAAGCCTGATGGTGACGCTTGGCACGAACGGAGAAAATTGGTTCTTGGGAAAATCTATTACAACCTCGACGAATTAATTGCAGAGGCAAAGAACAAGGACATTTCAACATCGTTGGCTGTATTCAAGCCGACAGTAGTAAAAGATTTCGTCATAGAGGATACGGATCGCGAATGGAGCAAGGAAAAATTGGCAAGCCTTCAACAATTGAATCTTTTTGCTTCTGCTACCGACGATAAGGCCGAAGTTGTCAGGAAGCTTCCATATAAGTTCTCATACAAGTTTGAGGACAACAATGGAAAAGAAAGCACTCTGATGATAGAGGATTGGGAGATAGGTGCCCTTTATTGGAATATGATTGCTCAATATGAAGGCAACGAAGCGAAGGCAATAGACGGAGTCAGAAACAAGTACTTCGACGACTTTGTCAAAACGAAGGATCTCCATTTTTTCCTGGGAACGACGTTGGAGTTTCACGCCAGGAACGCGCCAAATCCATTTGTAATTATTGGAACGTTTCACCCAAAGCTTGTTTCCCAAGTTAAGTTGTTTTGAAGTCGCAAGGTCGCGGCTTCACCATTGGTCTTAGAGTACCATGGTAATTCCCTTAGGAAATAAGGCGTCATTTTGGAAGGGCCAAATTACAAAAGGACATAATTCGCGGTTAATCCGAAACTGCGAGTACAATAAGAAAGAGCGCGAGTGCAGCTAGAACAACTCCGCCCAGTTCCCTAGACACCTCTTGTTGTATTTTCACCCCATTGAATGAATCATCAGGCCTCCCCAGAGGATAAGGACATGTGTTTAAACTAAATTAGATACGCTAATTTTGAGAGTTGAAATCGTACTGGACGAGACATGCCAATCGACAGCCATCAAGCCAAACTATTCCGGTCCCTCTTTCGCGGTCGCGATGACGTATTCGCTATCCGGTGGGAGAAGGGTAACAAGGCCGGGTACATGCCCTCCTATGAGTTCAATTCACACATGTTTCGCATACATAAAATTGGTGGTGGCACATTTCAGAATTATGAGCACAAAAGCTACAAGCCGTTAACAGATCAGCAGATTGAAAAACATTTGCAGGGCGAGCAACTAATCGGTCTATATCCTCTCCTGACTGATAACACTTCCTGGTTAATTGCAGCCGATTTTGACAAGCAAAACTGGGCAGAAGAATGCAAAAACTTTATAGGTACCTGCTGGAGCTATAATATTCCAGCGTACCTCGAACGGTCAAGGTCAGGAAAGGGAGGACACGTCTGGATCTTTTTTGACCGCCCTTACCCCGCGTATAAGAGCAGAAAGATATTTATCACAATCCTTGAAACCAGTGGGGCATTTTCTGTTTTCGAAAAGGACTCAAGCTTCGACAGATTATTTCCAAATCAAGATTACCTGTCGGGAAAAGGTCTTGGAAATCTTATAGCATTGCCACTGCACAAACCGGCGCTTGAAAAAGGGAATAGCAGATTTGTCGATGTGGATACCTTGCAGCCGTTTGATGATCAATGGGAATTTATCAATGAAATCAAAAGACTTTCAGTTGACCATCTTGAGAAGATTTACGATGAGTTTAATGGCAAAAACAATTTATTTTCTCCGGCCAACAATGAAACCAAACACTCTGATAAGCTAACGATCAGTCTCGGCAATAAAATAATTCTCAACAGGCCAGGGGTGTCATTACCCCTCCTTAACTTCTTAAAAGAGGAATTGAATTTCGCGAACAGCGAATTCATGGTAAAGAAAAAGCTTGGAAAGAATACCTGGGGTGTAGAACGTAACTTCAAGTTTGTTGAGGAAAGGAATAACGAAGTCCTTATTCCAAGGGGCATGGTCGGACGATTGATCAGATTCTGTAAAGAACATAATATTGACCACACTTTTGCCGACGAGAGGACGAAAAACCCATCAGTTTCATTTGTATCAAGCATTCAATTACGGGAACATCAGAAGGCTGTTGTCGAGGCATGTTCTAAGAAGGATTTTGGAGTAATCACCGCACCACCTGGCTCTGGCAAAACGCTAATCGCCCTCTTCGTTGTTGCTGAAAAGAGACAACCAGCCTTAATTATTGTGCATCGTAAGCAGTTAGCCGATCAATGGATCGAAAGGATTGAATCATTTCTTGGAATTCCTAAGAGAGACATCGGTTCGATATCTGGGGGGAAAAGTAAGATCGGAAGGCTGATCACGATAGCCACAATTCAGAGCCTGAACAAACTCCTTCAAACCTCCGAAATTGCCAATCTTGAAAAAGCCTTCGGAACAATCATTGTCGATGAGTGTCACCACGTACCGGCACAGACCTATCGAAATACAATCAGCAAACTTCACTCGTTTTACCTTTACGGGCTTACTGCTACTCCATTTCGTAAGTACAATGACGGGAAGCTCATTTTCATTCATCTCGGCGAGTCGATAGCTGAAATCAAACAACAGGACATTGAAAATCAGCCAAGGGCAAGAATTATTGTCAAGAATACAAACTTGTTTATTCCGTTTAACGTCAAGACAGATAAGCTTGAAACCTTATCCAAAATACTTGTACACGACTCCGTTAGGAACAAATTAATACTTGATGACGTCATTACTGAGGTCAAGGCGGGACGGAAATCAGTAATCATTACCGAACGCAAAGACCACATTGAGACACTGAATCAATACCTTAAACAGGCTTATGAAACAATTTCTCTCAGTGGTGATGACCCTGAGTCGTTGAGGAACACGAAATGGAAATTATTAAAGGAGGGCAATTTTCAGGTGCTCATCACCACCGGCCAGTATTTTGGTGAGGGAAGTGACCTGGCTCAAATTACCTCTGTATTTCTCGCTTATCCATTTTCGTTTGAAGGAAAACT
>JANYKP010000270.1 GCA_025358195.1 Cyclobacteriaceae bacterium | reverse complement strand
AAAAGCTAAAAGCTAAAAGCAAGAGCTAAAAGCTAACCATACCATGCCCTACCAACTAACATCCGTCGATCAGCATAAAATTGTTTTTGAACGGAATGTTTCAGGTTGTTCGCGTGCTCTTTTCATTGCGGTTGGCGCTATTTTTCTTTTAGTGGGGGGTGCTATTAACCTTTTGTCTTCCGGGTTTGAATTACCCTTTGCCTTGTTCAAGATTTTCTTTCCGCTGTTTGGACTCGGGGCGATTGCCGTTGGAATCTTTCTGCCAACGATGGCCTCGACCGACCCCGAAGTAATTACGTTCGACCACAACAAAGGCGCCGTGATCATTCAAATGACGAAGGCTGGAAATCAAACGGGTTACATCCGCTATGATGAAATTGAGAAATTCGATACTTATGTTGAGCGACGAAGTTCTTCCTCCAGTACGTCCTCCACAAGATCCACTTACTCGTATTACTACCATGTTTTCTTGCGAAAAAAAGATGGGGGCGAATGGTTTCTTTCGCAATCAGGAACACAAAATGCTGCTGATGAAATTTTACAAAAGCTGACGTCATCTGTTCAAACCACCAAGATTGCCTCTTTTTTGCCTGCGCCTGTTCTTACCGATAAAATTTCCAAAGAGGAGAAGATGGATAAAACGGTCATCCGCTGGCAAAATAAAGTGGGTATTTTCGGGCCCATTTTCCTGCTGATCTTTGCTTCGGTTTTTTTAGGCATCTTCAGCATGATCTTTACAGGGGAATTTGGAGACATTGCCTTTTTCCTTTATATGATTGCGGGTTTCATTATTACGGTTTTTGGAGTCATCCTTTTCTTCGCCGTAAAAAAAATGATCAAGGATGCAACGACCCGTTATGCAATTGTTGTTGGCAAGGCATCCCTGGAGTACAATGAAATTTCTAAATCAACCGAGACTATTAAGAACATGAAAACGATTCCGGTGCCGGATGTCTACAGCGTTGCCTATTCATTTTCTTCGATCAGCAATTATTCCAGTGGAGGACTTTCCATACTCACCCAAAAAGAACATCTCCAGGTTCAGCATGAACGCGACCATCCGTTGGAGGCCTTGAAAAATATTTTTTCCTCCAAGAACAAACCTCTTACCTTATCCATCACTGCACTCAACCCGGTCGAGTGTTTGCAGTTGGAAAACTGGCTACAAGAATTGATCAGGAAGAAGGGTGGAAATGTGTTGTAGGCTCAGCCCGGCCGTCTCCGGGGCGGAGAGGGGAATGAAAGTTTATGCGCCCTGCACAACAATCATCTTGGTCATTGCCGCTGATTGACGGATGGCTTTGGCTGGTGCGTACGTGTCGGATGACCACCAGGCTTTGGCTTTCTCCATGGATGGACTCCACTACCACAATACGGCCCGGGCTTCCAATCCCCTTCCAGCGTTTCGGTTGTTCCTCCCCGGACGATAAATTTTCCTTCAAATGGCACCAGGGATCCAGGGGTAAGTTTTTTATAGTCTCCATACCGTGCCGGGTCGGTAATGTTAACATCTACGATGATATAGGCCTTCATGTGTTTATTTTTTATCTAATTTAATTAGCAACGTACTTGGTACGACATTTTGATTCAATATTTAATTTTTCGCTGCACTCCCCCTTCTATGTGCATCGCGTTCGCACACATCAATTGCATCGCGCAGTACTGCTGCGGATGTGCCAACAGGGTCAGCCTCATAATTTTTCATGGCAATACTTTCGTACAAATCTGTCTTCAACTCCACCCCCATTTCCCAGCCATTACAGGTACCTAGAAATGAATCAATGGGCACTGATGTAGGCTTTACTGATAACTTCCATCTGTCTTTTTCCGATTCGGCAATCGCCAGCAATTTGATTTTATTTCCTTCCGCTTTGGCTTGGCGGATTTCAGCTGCTTCAAGATATTGAATGCCTTCTACCGAAATGTCGGAAATGTTGCCAGTGAAATTTGTAAACGATTTCATGATGATAAATAATTTGTTGGCTGAGTCATGTCCATGAAGATCGTGCGTTGGATCTGCTTCTGCTGCTCCCAGGCGCTGTGCTTCTTTTATCGCCTCCCCACCTGATCGTCCGTTGTCCAACTCGTTAAGAATATAATTGGTGGTGGCGTTGAGGATACCACGAAAGCTTCTCAGGGTTGTCATTTTTAAATCACGCTGAAGCATGTTGATAACGGGGAGTCCGCCGCAGACGGTGGCACTAAACGCCAGACTGCCCCCCTGTGTACTTGCTAATTGGTGTAATTCATCATACGCAAATACGAGCGGTGCCTTGTTAGCAAGTACCACGGACCATCCTTTTTTAAGTGCTTCACGAGCAATCGTCAATCCCGTACCGCCTGTACGGAGATTGGCGGATGAACTTTCAATGAGCAAGTCGGCATAGACGTATTCCGAAATTGTTTCTGCAAGTACTTTAGGCAAATAACCATCGAGTTCCTTCACCTGCTTTTTCAGTCTTTTAAGTTCGAGCAGTTCTTCATATTCAAAACCATTGGCGTTTACTGCTACGCCGGATGAATCGGCAACACCTACGACAATGAACGAAAGGCCGTGAGTATTGGTAATTTGGTTTGACTTGGCTTTTAGAATCCTGAGCAAGCCCAGATTGACAGTGCCGAGTCCGAAGAGAACAGTTTTTATTTTTTTCATTGGCCACCAAATAATAACTCCCACTTTTGTTGCTTCCAGTCTGGTAGGAGCGATACAGACTTAATAATGAGAAAATTCTTCCACACATTCACACACAGCGATGTTTATCTCTACGTAGATTACAAATAAGGGCAGTTCAAGATGGCACGTTTTTTTCACCGGTAGCCTCAAAAAGGATATGATTGAAGAACTCAAAGACACGCCGAACACCATGGTGGGTTTTCGCGCGACGGGCGATATAACGAAAGAAGATTTCGATCAGGTTGTTCTGCCCGCCGTGGCCGAACTGGTAAAGCGAACCGATAAACTGAACTATCTGCTGGTGCTTGATACAGCCATAAAGAATTTTACCATTGGGGCATGGCTGAAGGATGCCATGCTTGGTCTTAATAACCTTGGAAAATGGAATCGTGCTGCGATCGTGACCGACTCGGAGGGAATCAACGCCTTCACTGGACTTTTTAGTAAGGTTGTCCCCGGAGAATTCAGAGGTTTTAATCACCATGAACTCGACGAGGCTATTAAATGGGTTGGTGAACAGCATGGCGTTACACCGGTACAAGTATTTGCTGAAGAAGGGGATCGGGAATATTAACCTCCTGGCAAGGAGAAATGAAACCCGCAGGGCAAACCCATGCCCCGTTAGGTTTTAGCCGTTATCTTTGAAATGGCTTAACAAAACTTCTTGTCTGATAAAGAATTTGATGTTCTCATTGTAGGCGCCGGTCCGGCGGGTGCTGCCTGTGCGATCGTATTAGCACAAACGGGGTTATCGGTTGCTATACTGGACAAGGCCGCATTTCCCAGGGATAAAACGTGCGGTGATGCATTAAGTATTGACGTCATCAATCAACTCTCGTTATTGTCTCCGGTCCTAGCCTCCTCGTTCGCTGAATTCACACGAAAAACTTCCTCGTATGGCATCAGGGTTTACTCGCCTGACCGGGCGCATATTGATATTTCAATTGATATGGAGGGAAAGTGCGGTCATATCTGCAAGCGGCTTGATTTTGATAATTTGCTCGTCCAGCACTTAAAACAACTTTCAAATATTCATCTTTTTGAGAATTGTGCTGTTAAAAAGATTGATCAGCAACCCCACTTCGTTGCACTTGGAACAGAACAGGGCATTTTCAGAGGACAAATTCTTGTAGGCGCCGATGGAGCATACTCTGTCGTATCCAAGCACCTGGGTACGATAAAAACTGAACGAAAACATTATAGTGCGGGGCTTCGGGTTTATTATGAGGGCGTTTCCTTCTTGAATACCAGTCACTTTATAGAACTCCATTTCTTACAAGAGTTGCTTCCTGGGTATTTGTGGATCTTTCCGTTGCCGAACAATAAAGCGAACGTTGGACTGGGTATGCTGTCATCCATCGTTTCCAAAAAAAAGATCAACCTGAAAGAGACCTTGCAAAAAATCCTTTCAACCGATTCTTTGCTGAAAGAAAGATTCAAAAATGCCCGGCCCCTGGAAAATGTGAAAGGTTACGGCTTGCCCCTAGGCTCTAAGAAAAGAGTCATCTCGGGCACCCGCATTCTGTTAACAGGCGACGCTGCTTCACTTATTGATCCATTGACAGGTGAAGGCATCGGCAACGCCATTCGCAGCGGAAGGATCGCGGGCGACCATATTAAAAATTGTTTCAGCAAGTGCGATTTTTCAGCAACGTTCAACATCGCCTACGATCAGGAAATCTATCGTCGTATGGGGGGTGAGCTTAGACTCAGCACACGTTTACAGCATCTTTGCAAGCATCCGAAACTCATGAATTTTGTGGTAAAAAAAGCAAATCAGCGTGCGGAAGTAAAACAGTTGTTGGTGGAGGGGCTCACGAAGGCGGATAAAAAAGTCTCTCTTATCCGTCCGGGATTTTATTATCGGTTGCTTTTTAAGTGATCTTGAAGCAATTCTAATAATACTTCATTTTCATCGTCACCAGCTTGTCAGAGGTTAGGACAAAATCGAAGTCGTCATAGACGGGTCTTCTCAGCGCGGCGTGGTAATAGTCAGAAAACGCGTGGCCTTCTTTGGGAAGAAACCATCCCATATCAAGTTTTACATTGTCGTTTTCATCATCCAGAAGGGCAATGGCCATGTTTCTGGATTCAAAACCAAAAAACGTCCGGGTAAATGAATTACCGTTTATTTCTGATTTAGGGATGACGACCTTCAAAAAACCGTTTTTGTCTGGAAAGGGTGTCGTGTCATCGTAGAATTTAAAGCGGATGACGCCTTTGTGATTTCGTATATTGGTTACCGTGACGGTTATAGAATAAGTTTCCGGCACCGTTCCGTACGCGGTTTTATGCATGACCGAATCGGCTTGGCCATAGGCGATCGTATTGATCAGAATTAGCAGGAAAATCAAACGTGTCATAAACTGTAACAACAATATATACAATTGTTGGGCCACGCAAGTCGTGGCTCTACGTCCACCTAAATGGACGATCGTCCAATGTACAATTTTGAAATGCCCTGTGTGTATTCTAAGACAAGAAAGATTTATATTTAAGGGATTTCAGAACCTTCTGGACCTTTTAATAATAAATAGTAAAATCATGACAGCGAAGACTTCAAAAACTATCGGTATTCTCACAGGTGGTGGTGATGTACCGGGCTTGAATCCTGCTATTCGTGCGGTCACCGTACGAGCCATTCGGGAAGGTTATAGGGTCATCGGGTTACGACGTGGGTGGGCCGGGCTGATCGATCTGGTGCGGGATACAAAATTTAACAACGATGAGAATTTTATTGAATTGTCGAGAACAGTGGTTGACAGAGCCTCCAGGACAGGGGGCACATTTCTTCATTCTTCCCGCACCCGACCCAGTCATGTTGCGAAGAGCAGGGTTCCCGAACATCTGAAGGGAAGCTATAGCGAAACTACAAATGATCTCACGAAGGAGGTCATCAAAAATCTGGAATGGATAGGAATTGATCACCTCATCGCGATCGGTGGGGACGATACCTTGAGTTATGCCGCGCATTTATTCAAGCAAGGTGTCAATGTCAATGCCATTCCAAAAACCATGGACAATGACGTGCCGGGCACCGACTATTGCATTGGCTTCAGCACGTGCGTCACGCGAACAATTTCCATGACGAATGCCCTACGCACTTCCGCCGGTTCGCATGAACGCATCATGGTGCTCGAAGTTTTTGGCCGGTATGCCGGATTTACTGCCATGCTCCCCACGATGGCCGGCGCCGCGCACAGGTGCGTAATACCAGAATATCCATTTAACATAGACCGTCTGACGCAAATACTGGTCGATGACAGGAATGAAAACCCCAGCCGGTACTCCATTGTAATGGTTTCGGAAGGCGCCATGTTTGAAGGTGGGGAAATGCAGTTTGAGAACGCAGAAAAAGACGCATACGGCCATGCCAAGCTGGGCGGCATCGGTGACATGATTTCCGCCAAACTCAAAGAGCTGTCACCCAAGTACAACAACGGGCGAAGCATCGATACGATCAATCAAAAGTTAGGGTACCTGGTGCGGTGTGGCGATCCCGATGCGATCGATTCTATTGTTCCCATGGCGTTCGGAACCATGGCGCTGGACCTGATCCTCAAGGGAACTCATGGTCGGTTGGTGGTACTTAACAATGGAAGGTATGATCATGTGCCGATTGATGTGGTGACAAGCAAGAAAAAAGTTGTCAACGTGGCGAAACATTATGATACGGAGCGGCTGCATCCTATTTATCAGGATTTTGAGAATCTGCCGTTGTTTATAATGGCGAGCGAGTAGGCCTCACCCCCACCCCTCTCCGAAGCGGAGAGGGGGGAATGCATCGCTGTACTAAGAAGTCCCACTCAAAGTAACAAACAAATTATCGTCATCCATTCAGTCGCCTGGCTTAATCCCGGTTTGTCGTTCATCAAGTAAATCCTACCTGACGTCAAGCAAATAATTTTATGGATTGCCGACAGTCTACTTTAGGCGTATAAAGAGCAAAGGTTGTTTTTCACTCCATTTAAAATAAATATTTATGAAACAGATCAGCGTCTCACTAACTGCCACAAAGTGCATCCTATGGGTTGCTTTATGCGCAACCTTGTTTTCGTTTTCAGATATGGGCGGCGACAGCTACTCCATTTATCTCAATAAGAAGGCTGTCGTTCAGGAATATGTAACACGGCAGGCTTCGGTGCCCCAAGTATCGTTGGATCAGATCTCCGCCAACGATGAATTCCAGATTTATTACAGTCATTGTGGTCAAATTGGTAAATCCAGAAGCATCACCATTCGCGATGAGCAACATACGTTGCTGAAAGAGTGGCGTTTTGCCGATGCCAGCGGTATTGATCATTCGGCTATGACCATGAAGACAGCCGAGATCCTGGCTCTCCATCAAAAGGGAAACAAAAAAATAAAGCTTGTTTATTCCTCCAATGAACTTCCTGAGGGGAGGTTGCTGGCTTATGTTTTATTCAAGGATGCGAACGCTGTAGGCCTTCGTTAGTTTTACCCACCTGCGCCAAGGCTTCGGGCGCCTATGCTAAAGCTTTGGCGCAACGTGTGGGCAACCCTGCCTTCTCCATGCAGGATGAGTTGTCACCGTCGGTTTTTTGTGTCGGATTGAGTTTTAATACCTTCAGCCTCATCACCCGTTCGTATTTGCATAGGGTTGCTCATGCGAGGCTATAGAAGTATTTTAGTGCACATCCTTTGGTAATAATGCCCCACGTTCAAAAAACGGTTCCCCCTCTCCTTCTCATCACCCTGATCACTTTCTCAGTCATCGCCCAAAAAAAGAACGCCCAATATAAATACCACTTGAATAAAACCTCCTCAGAAATAAAGGTGGACGGTGTAGAGGATGATCTTGCGTGGAGGGCGAGTGAAGTGGCCACTGATTTTTACATGGTGCTCCCTATGGACACCAGCCGCGCCAAAGTGAAAACGGAGGTGCGGATGACCTATGACGACCAGCATCTTTACCTGCTGGCCACCTGCTTTCACTCCTTGCCAGGTCCTTATATGGTGGAGTCACTCCGCCGTGATTTTAATTTTGGCAAAAACGATAACTTCCTTTTGTTCATCGACCCGTTTGATGACCAGACCAACGGCTTCTCCTTCGGAGCGAATGCCGCAGGCGCCCAATGGGATGGCACCATGTATGAAGGAGGTAAGGTGGATTTAAGCTGGGATAATAAATGGCTGTCGGAAGTAAAGACGTATGAAGACCGGTGGGTCTTTGAGGCGGCCATCCCTTTCCAATCTATCCGTTACAAAAAAGGGATCAAAGAGTGGGGAATAAATTTCAGCAGGCTCGATCT
>JANYKP010000267.1 GCA_025358195.1 Cyclobacteriaceae bacterium | reverse complement strand
CCTGGCGATTCGTGATTTTTACGGGTGAAGGTTTGAAAAAACTCGCGACTTTCCAGGGGGCATGCTATACCGCCGTAACCCGGGCCGACGGAACCTTTCGGGAAGAACGTTATCAGGGGCTGATCACCAAGCCGATGCAATCTTCGCATATTATTTCCATTGGTATGAAGCGCGATGAAAAGAAAAGTGTTCCCGACGTGGAAGAGCTTGGCGCCGTATATTGTGCTGTTGAAAATATGTATCTCACGGCTACTGCGTATGGCGTTGGCTGCTACCTCAGTTCAGGCGGCATTACTTATTTTGAAGAGGCAAAGGAATTTTTTGGATTGGGGAAAGAGGATAGGCTATTGGGTTTTTTAAACATTGGCATGCCAAAAAGCTCCTTGCAGGAAGGAAAGAGAAGGCCGGTGGAAGAAAAGGTGAGGTGGGTGAGGGGTAATGAAGAATGAAGAATGTAGAATGACGAATTAAGTATAAATTACTGTGATGAATATTCCTTCGAAAGAATCAATTGTAGCCGCTCACGAGCGTATTAAGATATACATACATCACACGCCGGTGATGACGAGCAAATCGATTGATGAAATGGCGGGCTGTCATCTCTTTTTCAAATGTGAAAATTTTCAAAAAGTGGGAGCATTCAAAGCGCGGGGTGCCATGAATGCATCGTTGAAACTTTCACCCGAACAACGGATAAAAGGTGTAGCCACACACTCGTCAGGTAACCACGCGCAAGCATTGGCGCGGGCGGCAAAAATTCTCGGCATGAAATCGTATATCGTGATGCCACGTACGGCGCCCGAAATTAAAAAGCGCGGCGTGCGCGGATACGGTGGTGAAATATTTGAATGTGAGCCAACCCTTGAAGCTCGTGAATCGACCCTGGCGGAAGTAATTAAAAAAACCGGAGCCACCGAAATCCACCCCTTCAACAACTATGATGTAATGGAAGGACAGGCCACCTGCGCAAAAGAATTTTTCGAGGATGCCCCTGGTCTGGACTTCATCATTGCACCGGTTGGCGGCGGTGGATTGTTAAGCGGAACGGCCCTGGCAACAAAATACTTTTCGCCCTCGACGATTGTGATGGCGGGCGAACCGGAACTTGCCAACGATGCCTGCCGTTCCATGAAAAGTGGAAAGATTGAACCGGCCTCACCGCCAACCAGTATCGCCGATGGGCTGCTCACGTCACTTGGCGACAAAACATTTCCCATCATCCTGGAGAATGTAAAAGAAATAATTACAGTCACCGATGAAGAAATTGTAGCGGCTATGCGAATCGTTTGGGAACGGCTTAAGATCATTATCGAAACATCGTGCGCAGTACCTTTTGCGGCTGTTTTAAAAGACAAACAAAAGTTCGCGGGTAAGAAAGTTGGAGTCATCTTCACGGGTGGAAATGTTGATTTGAATAAGGCCGGAAAATTATTTGCTTGATGCTTGAACATCACTCGAAGCCACTGTTGCCCTTCCGGGATTTTCTGATCCGGCTCCTGCGGTTTACGGGTTTTGCAATAGTATTGATTGGATTTTCATTGGGGATTGGTGTGGTGGGATATCACTACTTCAGTGACTTGCCCTGGTTAGATGCATTGTTGAACGCGTCTATGATTCTCACAGGAATGGGTCCGGTAGATCCTATGAAAACAGATGGCGCGAAATGGTTTGCATCACTCTATGCGATTTATAGTGGAGTTGCCTTCCTTAGCATCGTGGCCGTCTTTCTTACACCGATGGTACACCGGTTTCTGCACAAGCACCATTTGATGAATTTCAAGGAACAGTAAAAGTTGCATTGAAAAAATCAGTATCCATTGACAACTCTCCTTACACCATCTTTTAACCTTAAGACATTGAAGTTAATAAGTAAGCCAAATCTGTTATTTGAAAGCCTTAGATAGGTAAGTGCTTGAGCCAGATGAATATCCGCAAGGGTATCCACTGACTTCACTTCCACGACAATCTTGTTCTCCACAAACAGATCAATCCTGTAACCACATTCCAATTTCACCTTTTCATACACTAACGGTAATGCTTTTTCTTTTTCAACCAGAAGGCCGGAGCTAATCAACTCGAAGAACAGACATTCCTTATACACAGATTCCAATAATCCCGGACCCAGCCTTGAATGTACCTTGATGGCACGTCCAATTATTTTTTCAGTAAGGTCCTTTTCAGGATTCATCACTTCGTCTTGAATGAGGTAAATTATTTAGATGACGACTATCGAGTTTGGATTGGGTTCTTTAAACACAGAGGTCACAGAGAAACTCATTTTGTCCAAGTTAATTGATTCTTTACAGAATTTACTTTAAGCTTGCCTTAGAGACTACAGACATCCAAAATCATCAGGATTTCCTGATGCCATGAATTCTTTCGATTAGATCTGCCGAATTTGGAACCCTAAACACAGAGAGGCACAGAGAAACTGTATTCCTCTGTGCCTCTCTGTGTAGTTCTCTCTATGTTCTCTGTGTTAAAAGAAAGTCCCGTCGTCAGTTCTAAACTGGCAATTTAATTATTTCCCTTCTTTATCTGTTCAAATTTGTTTTCTGCCGGTTTCTTCGGGAACACATTATCATTCACGTTCACATCGGCTGTTTCCAGATTCGGATCGATCACGATGTTTATTACTTCTTTGTCTTTTACAAAAACTTTCTTCACCTCATATTCATTGTTGCGCCACACTTCAGCCGGAATCCGCTCAAGTTCTTTTGAACCGTCTTTAAACGTCCATTCAATAATGACGGGTGAAACGAGTCCACCGGAGTTTTTTAACGTCACCTCGTAAAGATTCTTGCCCTCTAATTTCTGGCGAATGACATTATCGTCCAGCCGATTTCTGAAATCACGGTACTCATTGTCAGGTGTGTTGATCACAGTAAATTCCTGCGGACCTCCGCTAAAATCAACCTGCTTGTCTTTTTTTGTCTTCGCAGCAAGGTCGCCCTGCTTGACTTTTACGTTTTTCTTTTCAGGATCAACGACACTCGACTTCACCTTGTACCATTTCACTTCATCAACTGTTAAGTCAACATGGTCGGTTGTATAAAACCAGCCTCTCCAGAACCAGTCCAGATCGACGGCCGAGGCGTCTTCCAACGTCCGGAAAAAGTCGGAAGGCTTTGGATGTTTAAATGCCCAGCGCGTTGCATACTCTTTAAAGGCTTTGTCAAAAAGTTCAGGGCCCATTACTGTTTCGCGCAGGAGGGTGAGCGCAGCAGCAGGTTTGCTGTAGCCGTTCGGCCCAAAGCTCCGTCCCTGATTATCTGACATCGCCATCACGGGTCGCATTATACTTTTGTCGCCTTTCATAAAGGATACAATTCCTTTGGGTGTATTGCCGGTGTGATCAAGTTTGGGATAGCGTTCACGCATGGTTTCTTTTTCCAGGAATGAATTCAGGCCTTCATCCATCCAGGTGCATTGACGTTCGTCTGAGTTTATAATCATTGGAAAATAGTTGTGGCCTACCTCGTGGACGATGACGCTGACTGTCCTGGTAAGTGTCCGTTCGGAGAAGGTCCCATCTTTAGCAGGACGGCCTCCATTAAAAGAGATCATCGGGTACTCCATTCCCCCACCTACCCAATTGCATGAGTACGCCGTGGGATAGGGATAATCGATCGTGCGCGCTGAATATACATCGAGTGTATTCTTGATCGCCTTCGTTGATTCTTTTGACCAAAGTGCAAACCCTTCTTTTGGATAAAGCGATTGGGCGAGAGGCGTGCCGTTGCCATTTTTTACCGCCATCGCATCCCAGATATATTTGCGCGATGAGGAGAAGGCAAAGTCTCGTACATTCTCCGCAGAGAACTCCCAGGTGCTCTTCTTTTTCGAACGTTCTTTTTCTTTTTTCTTAGCTTCTTCTTCCGTTACAACAAAGACAGGCTGGTCAAATGTCTTGCGGGCCTTTTCGAAACGATCAATCTGATCCTTGGTCAATACGTCTTTCGGATTTTGCAACCATCCAGAAGCGCCTACGATGTGATCAGATGGTACGGTTATCCTAACGCGATAGTTCCCAAAGGTGAGCGCAAACTCTCCGGCGCCCAGGAACTGTTTGTTCTGCCAGCCTTCATAATCATCGAAGACGCACATTCTTGGGAACCACTGCGCAATGAAATAAATGTAGTTGCCATCTTCCGGAAAATATTCCATTCCGCCACGGCCACCAATCATCATCATATCATTGACATTGTACGACCACTCCACCTTGAACGTAAATTTTTCTCCTTTTTTGAGTGGCTGTGGAAGATCCACACGCATCATGGTATAGTTAATGGTGTAAGGAAGCGCCTTGTCAGCACCGTCGTTAACAGATTTGATGGTATAGCCACCTTTGAAATCAAACGAGTTGGTAGTAGTGGCAATCATTTTTGCCGGGATCGAATCGCGAATGGTACCCCCGGCCGCTTTTCGGGTCATGCTTCCATCAGCGTAAAGGTTTTGGTCCAGCTGAAGCCAGAGATACTTCAGGTCTTCGGGTGCATTATTATAATATGTGATCGTCTCAGCCCCGGTAATCGATTGATTTTCATCATTCAGCTCGACGTTAATAACGTAATCAGCACGCTGCTGCCAGTATTCGGCGCCCGGGGCACCTGAACTGCTTCGATAACTATTTGGTGTGGGCAGCATCTGATCAAGTTGCTCGAACTTACCCTGCCACTTGGGGGTAGGCGCTTGCTCCTGTGACCACGCTGTGGAGGTGATGACCAGACAAAGAGAGATCAAAATAGCTTTTTCCATAAAGATTCTAAATTTATATGCGATGTTTAGAAGTTGAGAATTGAGGAGTCGGGGAGTTGAGAATTTTCAAGGCACGCCATTCTCATTTCCTTACTTCTAAATTTCCTCATCTCTTCAATTAGTTTTCTTCTTTATCTCCTCAAACTTATTTGCTGGCGCTACTTTCGGGAACACGTTGTCCTCGGTGCGGATATCCGACGTTTCCAACTTCGGATCAAGCACAATGTTGGTTACCTCTTTCTCTTTCATGAAGACCTTGGTCACCGTCTTTTCGTTGTTGCGCCAGATCTCAGCAGGGATGCGTTCGATTTCTTTGGTACCATCTTTAAAGGTCCATTCAATCACTACGGGCATAACCAACTCACCTTTGTTGGTGAGCGTCACTTCATAAAAATTCTTGTTCTCCATTTTGGAGATGAGCGCCTTGTCGTCTACGCGATTCTGGAAATCTCCATAGAAGCGGGCATCGGTTGGAATCACAGAAAAAGGTTGAGGTCCGCCGCTGAAGTCATTCGGATTTTTTTCACCCGCACTGGCAGTCGCAAGGTCGCCCTTTTTTACTGACTTGCCTTTGTTTTCTACAGTGCTTTGTTCCTTACGCACCTGGTACCACTTTACCTTGTCGATCGACTGGTCGCAATAACCGGTTGTGTAAAACCAGCCTCTCCAAAACCAATCAAGGTCAACGGCCGAAGCATCTTCAAGGGTCCGGAAAAAATCGGCGGGCTTGGGATGATGAAACGCCCAACGCTGCGCATATTCTTTAAACGCTTTGTCAAACAACTCGGGCCCCATAATCGTCTCGCGCAACATGTTGAGACCCGTTGCACACTTCGCATATTGTTCTGAACCAAATTGTATAACTTGTTCCGAGTTTGTCATCAGGGGACGTTGCGAACTGTTGTCGCCTTTCATGTACGGCACAATGCCAGAAGCCGGGCCTCGGCGCTGGGGCATGTCAGGATAGTTTTCTACTTGTGTGCGATACTGTACAAAGGTATTCACACCTTCATCCATCCAGGTCCATTGACGCTCATCGTTATTGATGATCATCGGGAAGAAATTATGCCCTACTTCATGAATGACCACACCGACCAGGGCCCATTTGGTGCGGTCGGTGAATTTACCATCTTTTCCTGGCCGCGCTCCATTGAAACAAATCATGGGGTACTCCATTCCTAAAGAAGCATGGTGCACAGAAGTGGCATGCGGGTAGGGATAATCAATCGTGTATTTCGAGTAGGTAGTGATGGCAGCTTTCACTGCTTTGGTTGACTCCTGCTCCCACAGCGGATTACCTTCTTTTGGATAGTATGACATCGCGAGCGGAGTTTTATCGCCAATTTTCACAGCCTGAGCATCCCAAATGAACTTTCGGGACGTGGCAAACGCGAAGTCACGGACATTCTCGGCTTTAAACTTCCAGGTTTTTTTATCTTTTGATTTTGTCTTCTCCCGCACAATTGCCTCCTCTTGTGTAGCAATGATGACGGGCTTGTCGAATGTTGTTTTTGCTTTTTCAAAACGCGCTTGTTGATCGGCCGTGAGTACTTCCTTTGGATTTTGCACCATTCCGGTGGCCGCCACAATGTGATCCGATGGCACCGTGAGATTTACTTCATAGTTGCCAAATGCCAACGTAAATTCCCCCTGGCCAAGAAACTGTTTGTTCTGCCAACCCACCACGTCATCGTACACACACATGCGCGGAAACCACTGCGCGATGATATAGGAATAGTTACCATCTTCCGGAAAATATTCCATTCCGCTGCGACCATCGTTAGGGGTTGCATTGTGCATGCGGTCATTAATATTGAATGACCACGCTACGGAAAAAGAATATTTTTGTCCCGCGGCAAGCGGCTGTGGCAAGTCAACCCGCATCATGGTCTGGTTGATGGTGTACGTCAGGCTCTTACCGGTCATATCTTTTACACTCTTGATTTTGAAACCTCCGTCAAAATCATAAAGTCCAAGATCACTCGCCATGGATTTGGTGCTGACGGAATCTCTTACAGACATCGTTTCCGTTTTCAATGTATTGTTGTCTTTCGCGTTGATGTTTTGATCAAGCTGCAGCCAGAGATATTTCAATGCATCCGGTGAATTGTTGAAGTACGTAACTGTTTCCGATCCCGTGATACTTTGGTTGTCATCGTTCAGTTCAGCGTTGACGACGTAATCGGCCCGTTGTTGCCAGTATTTTGGTCCGGGTGCGCCGGAGCCGGTTCGGTATTCATTGGGTGTGGGCAGCAACTGGTCCAGTTGTTCGAATTTTCCCTGCCATTTCGGAGCATCCGTTTTGACTTCTTGAGCAAACATCACCACGCCTGAAAAAATACATGCTAACAACAAAAATATTTTCTTCATATACACGCTTGTTTTGGTTAAGTGTTTTGTTCGTTGATTACAGAGCTAAGAGTCTGTCTTTTATTAAAATGAGTGCGATTCCGCCAATGGCCGAGGACAATACAATTTTCCAGTCCCGCCTGTTTGCCTTCGCTACATCGATTGCAATAAAACTAACTGCCAGAAAAATCCCTACTATTATTATCTGGCCGAATTCAAGCCCGATGTTAAAAGCGAAAAGCTGGGTAACAATACGATGATCTTTACCCAAAAGGGCGCGTAAATAGTTGGAAAAGCCCATTCCATGAATAAGTCCAAACGAGAGGGCCAGGACGTAGTTTACCTGTAACCGGCCTTGGCTGAGGCTGGTTTCCCTTAGGAAAAGGTTGGAAATGGCTGTAATAAAAATGGTGAGTGGTATCAAAAACTCGATTAGCGAGGCATTGATGGAAATGATGTTGAAGATCGCCAGTGCCAGCGTGGTCGAGTGACCGATGGTAAAGGCTGTAACCAATATTAAAATCTTCTTCCAGTCGCGCACTACATAAATGGCACAAAGCGCAACGACGAAAAGTATATGGTCATAACCATTGGCATAGTCGAGAATGTGATCTTTACCGAGGAGGAAATAGAGTTGAAATTCGGACATCAATAGCTTTTAGCTTTGCGACTTTTGCGACTTCTTTGCGTCCTAACGAGAAAATTTCACGCAAAGTCCGCAAATAGAGCCACCAAGATCGCAAAGAAAGAATTAAAATTGGAATTGCAGCCCTCAGTCGCTATTCCTTTTTAGACAGCCACTTCCTGATTACTTTTGACTAATGATGATGCTTACAAACTTTATAGTGGCGTTTTTTCTTCACCCGGTTCATGTCTCGGTGACGGAAGTTGAGTACAGTGAGAAGAACAAATCATTACAGATAATCTCCCGAATCTTCATTGATGACCTGGAGTTATCCATCCAGAAGAAATTAAACCAGGAATCCCTCGATCTACTCGAACCAAAAAATGGAATGACCACCAACCAACTGGTAAGCGCTTACCTGAACGAGCATTTCAAAATAAAACTGGATGGCAAGCAAGCGAAGATTAAGTACATCACTCATGAGATCGAAGACCTGGCCATCATTTGTTATCTTGAAATTGAGAATGTAAAAAAAATAAAAACACTGGAAGTCACGGATACGGTGATACAGGAAACCCATGCCGATCAGTCGAACCTGGTGCACATAACCTACAAGGGTCCGGTGAAAAGTTTTCGACTCATGCGTGATAAGCCCACAGAAGTTCTGCAATTTGCTAAATGAATTTGGAGTAAACGTGTGGTGGCTTTAGCAAGAAATTCCAGCGCTGCGTACTGCATCGTTCTATTAGTAGTTATAGGCTTTCTTTATCTTAAAAAAAACAGATCATGCGCACTAAAATTGTTGCCGGTAATTGGAAAATGAACAAGACGCTTATAGAAGCGACTCAGCTTACTTCTGAAGTGATGACACTGACAGGTGCTGAAATAAATGGAGAAACAAAGATTGTGTTGTGCGTTCCATTTCCATACCTGCTGTCAACAAAAAATCAACTGGGAAATTCTCCACTCTTGGTGGGTGCACAAAATTGCAGCGAGCATGATTCAGGAGCTTATACAGGTGAAGTTTCTGCTCCGATGCTGAAGTCGATGGGCATACCTTACGTGATCCTTGGCCACAGTGAGCGCCGACAATACTTTGGTGAGGACGGAAAGTTGCTCGCAAAAAAAGTTGATAAAGCGTTGGCCAATGCAATTATTCCAATTTTTTGTTGTGGTGAGCCGCTGGATGTACGTGAAAATGGAACGCATGAAACACTGGTACGCACGCAGGTAGAGGCAAGTTTGTTCCACCTTGCAGCCGACGCGATAAGGAAAGTAGTGATTGCGTACGAACCTGTGTGGGCGATCGGCACTGGCAAAACGGCATCCACACAACAAGCCCAGGACATGCATGCCGTGATCCGGAAACTGTTAACTACGAAATACGGAGAAGCCGTTGCCCAATCAATACCGATTCTGTATGGTGGAAGTGTGAAACCCGACAACGCAAAAGAACTTTTTGAGTGCCCTGATGTTGATGGAGGGCTTGTGGGAGGCGCTTCGCTCAAGGCGAGGGACTTTATTGAGATTGTTAGGGGAATTAATTGAATGCCAGATCCAACCTTTAAGTGCAGAATAATGAATTCTGAATGTTGAATAGCGAATATTGAAGTGAACTGGGACTTCATTATTCATCATTCAATGTTGAGGTACTGGGATATACTTATAACGCTTGTTTAATATCCCCAATTAAATCCTCCACCTCTTCAATTCCCACCGAAAGCCTTAACAACTGATCGGAGATCCCAACTTTTTTACGTTCAGCGACGGAAAGTTTTATGTGCGAGGTTTTACAGGGAGAGCAAATGGTGGACTCCACACCGCCGAGGCTCACGGCTTTGCGGATGAATTTTAATTTCTTTATAAACTTCTCCGGGTCACCTTTAATTTCAAACGACATCATGCCGCCGAAACCACCGGTCATTTGCTTTTTTGCAATCAGATGGCCCGGATGTTTTTTCAGGCCGGGATAATAAACGGCTCCGATCTTCGGCTCTGCTTCCAGGAATTCCGCCAGGGCCCTGGCGTTTTGATTTTGCTGGCGAACTCGCAATACCATCGTTTTTAAGCTTCGCTCGACAAGGTAGCAGGTGTTTGCATCCAGGCTTCCGCCGAAATGTGAAGCGCTTGCCTGGATGAGTGCAGTCAAATTTTTAGAACTTACCATCACCCCGCAGCAGATATCACTGTGGCCCCCGATGTACTTGGTACCGCTGTGTAATATAATATCGATGCCAAGCGCGATAGGGTTTTGGTTAACGGGTGATGCAAACGTATTGTCTATCATGGAGATTAACCCATGCCGTTTTGCAATTTTCCCTACTGCCTCAATATCAGTGACCTTCAACAACGGGTTGGATGGCGTCTCGATGTAGATGACTTTCGTTTCCTTCCGGATAGCCTTTTCAAAATTTCGCGGATCCGCCGCATCCACCATCGTGTACGCAATGCCATAACGATTCAATTCATGAAGCGCCAGGCTATGCACGCCGCCATATAGATCATTTTGAAAAATAATGTGGTCGCCCGCCTTCACCATCGCGAAAATAGATGTAAGGATGGTCGCCATACCGGAACTGAAGACCAACCCGGTTTCGGCGCCTTCCAACGCGGCAACTTTCTTCACCACCGCCTCCTGATTGGGAGTGTTGAAATAACGAGGATACCGCACCAGTTGGTCATAATTGTAAGCGGACGACTGATAAATCGGATTGACTAAGCCGCCAAACAGCGGGTCGCCTACGGATCCGGCGTGCACAGCGAGTGTCAATGGAGAAAGGCGATTGTTGGACTTTTTCATAGCTTCAAAATTGGACGGGGTAAAGATAGGCGCACCATTCCCCGAAAAAAACAACCTTACAAAATGCTTAGCTTAGGTCATGTTTAATCCTA
Source organism: Cyclobacteriaceae bacterium (assembly GCA_025358195.1). GTDB lineage: Bacteria > Bacteroidota > Bacteroidia > Cytophagales > Cyclobacteriaceae > ELB16-189. Next base: position 5,529 of record JANYKP010000267.1, on the reverse strand, counting down.
AATAAAAACATACATGGCAGACACCCTTACCCCCGATGACGGCCAGCGAATCAGCAAGGCCGACGCAAAGAATTGGATCACCGACTACAAGAACAAAAACCCTGATCAGGTATGGGCACAGTTTTATGGTAGTAATAAATTAACTGAAATGTTAAACCAAAATGAATGCATTGGAATCAGAATCTATGTAACGACCAATGCAACCGGTAAAAACCAATTGGTACTGGTGGGAGCCAGAAAGGATGGCAACAACATCTGGCCCAAGATTGACAGCACGGATCCAAATGCAGATGGGATGATCCTTGACTTCGGTCCTCTTTGCCCCCCAATTTGTAATATTGATTAGGTGAGCCGGGAAACCTTTCTTCTCATTTCACAAGTGCCAGGATATTGTCTCCTGGTATTTATGATCATTGTGAGTATCGGATGGAAACAACGACCTACCTACATCAAAATGCTCGGTGTATATGGTGGTGTCAGTCTCATAGCGCTGACACTACAGTTTGCAATGATTCTTGTCTTTCATGTGCCTCGTGGGAATAATTTCGTCTACAATTGTTACAGCCCGTTTGAAGTCATATTTCTAATGTCAATTTTTTGCATTGTTTTTGATTCCCGAAAGACTAAGAGAATAATATTGATTTCGAATATTATATTTTTCCTTATCTGGTTAGCAGAGGTTGGCTACCATGACTTTTGGAGCCTGAATTCGTATGCGCGATCGGTCGGTAATATCTTGTTGATAGGTGTTTCTATTACTTACTTTTATACATTAATGCGGGACCTGCCATCTCAGCGGCTTTTCAGATTGCCAATGTTTTGGATGGCAACGGGACTATTAGTATATAATGCGGGGACCTTCATTCTTTTTGTTCTTCTGGAGTATCTTGTGAAGGTTCTTAATAACGACCTAATTTATTACTGGACATTTCAAACCTTTCTCAGGATGATATTCAATTCGTTTTTAATCGTCTGTGTGTGGCAGGACCTTCGGAATCGCAGGCAGTCCTGATCATTGCCTTTGGCACCGTTGGCATGTTGCTCATGGCGGGAGCGATCGTGCTCTTTGGTGTTTTTTATCAAAAGAAGATGTTACAGGAACAACTGCAACGTCAATTGCTCGAGGCCGACCACCGGAAAAAAATGATGGAAGCCGAAATGCAATCACGTGAAAATGAGCGTAGTAGGCTATCCAAAGAAATCCATGATGGTGTGGGGGTAATGCTTCAGGCACTTCGGGCAACCACCCTCGCAGTAGCAAAAAATTCCTCGAGCGAAGACCGGGAAGAACTTAGCCAACAGCTGAATGAGATTACTGAAACAGTACGGAGGATGGCCTATGACCTGATGCCTGCTTCACTCGAAAAATTCGGACTTGCGGAAACACTCGATGAACTTTCTACAAAACTCAACCGCTACAATCCAGCCATTCATTTTGCATTTTCACATGATGGACCTGCTCGCAAACTTGACAGCCGTCAGCAACTGATCCTCTATCGCATGGTACAGGAAGCCACTACAAATGCCATCCGTCATGCGAACGCCAGCGAGGTGAACATCACAATGTTGTGGGCACCCAGTTTACTAACTTTGCGTGTGGCTGACAATGGCAAAGGGTTTCAATATCCTACACCGGAGAATAAAATTCATGGCCGGCACGGACTGGGTTTGTATAGTTTGGAGAACCGGGCGACTTTATTGGGCGCAGATTTAAAATTTGTCTCCAACCTTCCCACAGGAACCTTGTTAACCGTTCATTTACCACTGCATGGATAAAATTAATTTACTCGTTGTAGATGATCACCGTCTGTTTCGCAAAGCGATCGTGCGTTTACTCAAAACCTGCGAGCCGATCGGTGAGGTATGGGAGGCAGAGAACGGAAAGGAATGCATCGACATGGTAAAGCAAAATCCAGTACACGTAGTACTGCTCGATCTTGAGATGCCACGCATGAACGGAGTGGAAGCAGCAGAAATACTGATGCCTCAATTCCCTGACCTCAAGATAATTATTCTTACCATGCACGACAGTGAAAAGTATATGCTTCACATGCTGGAGATGGGTGTCCACTCTTTCCTGTTGAAGAACGTAGGTCCGGAGGAATTGGAACAAGCCATTGTATCAGTAGTTGAGAAAGATTTTTATCACAGCGAGCAACTCTCCAAACTGTTGCGCAAAAATCTGAAAGAAAAAATCAAAAATAAACGTCCGACCTTTAGGAAATCAGCGAACCTTACGGAACGTGAGCGCGAGATACTGAAATTGATTTGCCAGGAAAAGAGCACCAAAGAAATCAGCCAGCAACTCTCCATCAGTGAGGGAACCATCAATGTTCACAAACATAATCTGCAGACAAAGCTTGGCGTGAAATCAACTATCGGACTCATCCGTTTTGCCTATGAATCGGGACTGTTAACGTGATTTTGCCAATTTGTCAATCTAAATAATCCTTTAGTTTTCCTATAGGATCCTTTAGGTGATCAACCACCTCTTCTTAATAATAAATCCAGCTTTTTTGCTTAAAAGAGGACTTTTTTCAGCCAAGTGCCAAAAGCAAGGTGTTTTATCTTGCCCATCGGCATTCGCCATGTTCCTCCATACCCTTTTGGGTTTGCGATCTTAACAATGGTTTAAAAGTAAAATTTGGGTTTAGTGAAGGTGCTCGCAGTCCATTGGCAGGAAGAAGTTCTCCGTGAAGTCGAGCGCACGTTACCGTCAGACTGGATTGTCTGTTCCATGACAAGTGGACTGGACGCCTTGCTTTCGGCACGTGCGGAACGATTCGATTTGATTTTCGGATGCATCAACTTGCCAGTGGTCTCGGGTATCGAGTTAGCTCGTTCTGTACGCAACCTTTCGGCCAACCAAAAAACACGTATTATTTTTCTTTCCGATGGTGCTGAAACGGAAGGACAACGTGAACTAATCCGACGACTAGAGATTGACACGCTCACGATCGGAGAAATTGGCTCTGTCGTACCATGAATTATTGAACCATGCAGCCAACTCTTCATCAATACACTCAAAAGACATCCATAGAGGAAAGCGCTGTCAATGGGAGTCGATCGACTGAGAAAGATTTTCCTGTAAAGGAAACCCGCCTTCCGTTTGAACAGTACGCCAACAGCGAGTCGAAAATTATTTTTGCATCACTCTCCCCATACGAAAAGGGTTTCTTCTCCGGAGTGGAGGGCGGTCGCGTCAACAAACAAGTTATGCGCGAAGTGTATGGCATGATAGCAGATGGAAATGAAGTGAAGGCATTCCAGAGAATTTACGCAAGGAGCGGCAACTTGGCATCCTTGAAGAAGAACTTCAAGGAATTGCTGCAACTACTTCCACATAACCTTCCGGAGTCGCGCATTCAGTATTTTCAACAACGGCAGTACGATTATTTCGAAGAATTGAAAAATCAATACAAGTTCTATCTCGATGGCGAATCGACTGGTGGATATGTACTGGCCGGAATGGAAAGTGAAGCTGCCCACATACCGAGTGACAGCAACTATCCGGAGGTTGCGTTCATTATCGATGGCATTCATTCCTTGGGCATTGGCAACCCCGAAGATGAATTTTTGCATGCAGGTCAAAGGCCCCACGATGTTTCGATCGGTCGCCTGAAAAGCAGAATACGACAGCTGAAGGGAGAAGAGCCGCTGGAAGATAACGAGTTGAAACGTTGGTCTCACCGGCCATTTCTTTTTCGCCTCGCCAACCACTTTGGCAATGGGCTGTTCGGACACGCGCGAAGTTTTCCGCAGCGCGCAGAGGTTATTCTCGATCAGCGTCGCTACCTGAACAAAGGAGTAATCAAAGGCAGCGGTTATGAGGTTGTTACCGAACTGCTCGGCCTGGATGAGAACTTGCGTCCCACAGGCTCCAAGAGAATCCTTATCGACATGCTACACGTGAGTGCCAGCGCACGCAACGATCTCTATGAAAAAGTTTTCCGCACCCATAATAAGAACATAGACACACATCATCCTATTCCTGTGGTATTCACCAATGCAGCCTATAGTGGTGTGGATTATCTCACAGAGATGATGAAAAACTCCAGGGATGCCGTGGATCATGATGACTTTCGTGTGCGCGGATTTTATGGTGGCAGCGTGAATCTCTGCGACGAGGATGTGTTGGCCGTTTTCTGGAGCAAAGGCCTTATCGGGATCACCCTGGAGGAGCAGAAGATGGGACACGAGTTGACCGGCCTTGCTAAACTATTTCCGAAGTCATCCCGTACCCATGCCCTTCGCGTGTTGGGTCGGCAGGTGGCGGGGATTGTCAGTGTACCTTTTGCGTACCATGTATGCGAACCGTTGAACATCTGGAATTGCCTGGGAATTGGCAGCGGACTGAGTGGTACGGTCCAACTGTTGGAGTACTTCAAGACAATGAACAATCTTCATTCGTTGGTAGAAGACCTTGAAGAAGTATTGACCAAACTTAAAAAAGAAGAACCGTTTTGGTTTGGTCCGCACAAGCCGGCAGAATTGGCCATGAAGATATGTTATGAAAACGCTATGGAGTTTGTCGCTAAAAATCTTTAGAAGGAATTTACTTTTTGTGTTTCCCATATAAGATTATTTAAGAGCGCCAATATTTTGATCAGGGTGATATTCGATTACTTGTAAGTGCAAAACATCGAGCGAACAATTACCATGAACGCCACTGACTTTACCCTCCACCCGTCCGTTCAAAAAATCCTTTCTGACCTCCACAATCACTTCGGCTCTGAAGCCGACGGCCTCCCCGAGTTTATTATCTCCGATGTAGTCGACAGTGAGGGACACCAATACGTGAACCTCGTGCAAGAGGGTGGAGGCGTATTAGGAATAGCGTTAGTAGGTTACACGTATATCCTCGAACAAATGGGTGTGCGGTTTCTTAGCCTGGCCGGTACCAGCGCAGGGGCCATCAATACCATATTAATAAGTGCCATCGGCGATAAGAAAGACGAGAAATCGACTGCCATTCTGGAACACCTCAGTAACCTGAAACTGTTTGACTTCGTGGATGGCTTCTGGTTCTGGCGGTGGCTGATCAAGGTGACCACGACCAACAAAGGATTTCTCAGAAGCCTTGTCCTGTTTGTCAGGACAACGATCATAGTAGCCATCTTCCTGGCGTTGGTGAGTGGTGTTTTTTACTTTTTCTTCTTGGAGGCCAATCCGCAACTTTTTTGGTGGCTGATGTTGATCACCGTGATATTAATTCTCATTGTCATGGCCTTGGTGATCAGTGCAAAATGGCAGTTGACCAAATTCTACAAGACCGGTTGGGGTCTTAACCCAGGCAAAGTTTTCAGAGACTGGATCGCAGACATTATTGGCAAAAACAATATTCACAACCTTGCGGATTGGCAGACGAAAATCCAACAGCGGCCATCGGACCTTCGCATGCGATCACCACGCACGGATGACATCGCAGACCTGAAACCTGAAGTATGTTTGATCACGTCCGATATCACCACGCAGGTCAAGGTAGAGTTTCCCCGTATGGCATGCCTGTACTGGAAAAATTTTGCGGAC
>JANYKP010000082.1 GCA_025358195.1 Cyclobacteriaceae bacterium | reverse complement strand
GCTGACATATATCAAAGCAGGGCAAGTCAGATTAGAAATTATGCTGCAAGATTTTGACGTGATTTGCGTTGTAACTCAAATTTATTTCACAAAATGAATTTATCAATTTAACCACAAGCATAAGAATATGATACGTCAACCAGGAGACAGAGATTTTCAACTGTGGAAAGAAAAAAAATCAACGGATACACGCGCAGAACGCAGAAGCGACTATTGGCTGTCGCAGATGCAAGTCGAACCATCCAAATCAATAATGGAAATCGGGTGTGGCTCCGGTATAAAGGCCTACACACTTGCGCGAAAATCAGGAATGAATGTTCTGGCCACTGATATAGATCCTGAGTACATTGAAGAGGCCAAGCGGGATTTTCAGTTGCCGAATCTCCGTTTTATGGTGGTTGATTCAACTGAACTCGACCGTACCAAAGAAGGCTCATTTGACTATATCGTTGGAAATGGAATTCTGCATCACCTGTATCATCATATCGATGATGCCTTTGCTAATATGCTTCGTATTCTAAAAAATAACGGAAAAATCATTTTTATCGAGCCCAATATTTACAATCCTTTCGTACATCTCATTTTTTCTTACCCATATTGGAGGAAAAAGGCACACCTGGATCCGGATGAAATGGCCTTTTCTAAAAGTTTTGTTACAAAAAAGCTGATCAAAGCTGGCTACAAGAATGTCAAAGTAGAATACAAGGATTTTCTTCTGCCTGGGATCCCTGATTTTCTCATTCAGCCCTCGATCCTGATCGGCAATGTGCTCGAAAAAATCCCATTGATAAAGAACGTATCTCAATCCATTTTCATAAGTGCCGTCAAAAAATGAGGGCCGCCTCGATGGCCCGGATCGTCCCTTAGAAAAATTAATTTTAACAACTTTCACATTTCATCTGAATGAAAATACTTTTAATCGGGGGTTCGGGGTTCATCGGAAAGAATATTAAAGAGTCATTTCTTAACGAAAAATATCAGATCTCGGCCCCCTCGCGAGCCGAACTGGATTGTTCTAATGACAATAGCGTCGAGAAGTTTTTCACTAAACATTCGTTTGATGTTGTCTTGCATTCAGCCGGCAAGCCTGGCCACAGAAATGCTCCGGATCAAAGTGGAATACTGGAAACGAATTCCCGGATGATGTTCAATTTGCTAAAATATCAATCTTCCTGGGGAAAGCTTATTAATATGGGCTCCGGTGCGATTTACGATATGGCGAATTATCGGCCTAAAATGAAAGAGGAATATTTCGGCAAGCACATTCCTACAGATGAGCACGGATATATCAAATATATTTTCGGCGTTTTATTCCCGTATTATAAAAATGTAATAGACTTCAGGATTTTCAGCGTGTTTGGTAAATACGAAGATTACGCGATACGTTTTATCTCCAATGCGATTTGCAAAACACTCTTTGACCTCGCGATTACCATCAAACAAAACCGAAAATTCGATTTCATCTTTATCGACGATTTGATCCGGATTGTTGATCATTTTATCAGTCATGAGGCGAAACATTCCGCTTATAATATCAGTCCGGATAATTCAATTGAATTGCTGGAGGTCGCCCACCTGGTCCGGGCCATATCGGGAAAGAACAGCGATATCCTGATCGCGAAAGAAGGACTGGCACTGGAATACAGCGGAGACAATTCAAGACTGAGGAGTGAAATGACAAATCTCACCCTGACGCCAATCGAGCGTAGCATCGAATTGCTCTATGATTGGTACAAAAAGAACAAGAATAACCTCGACATCAATAAGCTTTTAACCGACAAATAAAGCATCCATGATAAAAGTAACCGACTACATTGCCAAACATCTGAAGGAATACGGCATCAAAGATGTTTTTATGATTACGGGCGGAGGTGCTATGCACCTAAACGATTCACTTGGAAAAGAATTTAATTGTATTCATAATCATCACGAACAAGCGAGTGCCATAGGTGCCGAAGGTTATGCAAGGACTTCCGGCAAAATGGCGGTTGTAAATATCACGTCGGGCCCGGGCGGACTTAATACACTTACCGGTGTTTGTGGTCAATGGACAGACTCCATCCCGGTATTGTATCTATCCGGCCAGGTAAAGTTTGAAACGACGATCAGTGCCTGCCCCGAAATTGCCCTTCGCCAACTGGGCGATCAGGAGACAGATATTGTGAGCGTCGTAAAGCCAATCACTAAATATGCCATCATGTTGCTGAAGGCGGAAGACGTTCGCTATGAATTGGAAAAGGCAATCGAAATTGCAACAACTGGAAGGCCGGGGCCTGTCTGGATAGACATCCCTCTGAACGTGCAGGGCGCCTTGGTAGATGAATCTGCGTTGAGAGGCTACCAGGAGAAAAATTCAACCCCTAAGCGACCTCTTCAAAAAGAAATTGAAATTATAATTCAAAAACTCCTGTCGGCCAAGCGCCCGGTCATTCTGGCAGGTCACGGTATCAGACTTTCAGGAGGCCTCGCCAATTTCTCCAAATTACTTTCCCGCTGCAGCATTCCTGTTGTCACAACCTTTAACGGAATCGATATCCTCCCTGAAGAAAGCCTAAACTACGTTGGAAGATTTGGCACACTGGGTTCACGCGCCGGCAATTTTGCCGTTCAAAATGCCGATGTTCTCATCACTATTGGAACTCGAAATAACATACGACAAATTAGTTACAACTGGCAAAGTTTTGCGCGGGAAGCGTTCAAGATCGTTGTGGACATCGATGCGGCAGAACTACTGAAGCCAACGTTGGTTCCCGACCTGGCAGTTTGTGCCGACGCAAATGAATTTATTTTAAAATTGAATGAGTCCCTTGGGGATATTAAAAATATGCATGCAGAATGGCTTGGTTGGTGCAAAGAGAGAAAGAATAAATATCCAACGGTCTTGCCGGAATATTATCATCTTAAGGATGCTGTTCATCCCTATGTGTTTGTACGTCGCTTAAGTGAGTTGATGAAAGAATCAGATGTGTGTGTTGCCGGTAATGGAACAGCCTGTGTGGCGGCCTTTCAAGCGATGATAACAAAGAAAAATCAACGTATCTTTTGGAATAGCGGCTGCGCTACCATGGGTTACGATCTTCCTGCTTCGATCGGTGCTTGCTTTGGCAATGATCGAAACAGTGTAATTTGTCTAGCCGGCGACGGGAGCCTTCAAATGAACATTCAGGAACTTCAAACCATAATTCATCACCAATTACCAATTAAAATCTTCTTCTTAAATAACAACGGTTACATCTCCCAAAGGCAAACACAGGATAGTTTTTTCAACGGCTTCAGGGTTGGCGCGGATGCCAATAGCGGCGTGAGTTTCCCTAATATATTAAAGCTGGGAGAGGCCTATGGATTTCAAACTTTCCAAATTCCCAACCACAGTCAGATCGATAAAATCCTGACAGACGTCTTGGCCTCAACAAGACCAGTCATTTGTGAAGTACTTCTTCCGGAAGACTATAAATTCGCACCAAAATTAGCTTCAAAGAAACTGGATGATGGCAGAATGGTTTCATCTCCGTTGGAAGATCTGGCGCCATTCTTAGACAGGGAAGAGTTCAGGAGCAACTTACTAATCAAGGAATGGATCGCCTGATTTCTATTACGATAAGAAAAAACAATACGGTGGGAATCTAAATAAAAACTTGCT
>JANYKP010000080.1 GCA_025358195.1 Cyclobacteriaceae bacterium | reverse complement strand
AACATAGTCCAGTGTGTGCTTGTCCGTCAATCGAATTATTTCCTGCGACATTTCATTTACAAAAACTCCCACCCGTTTGATGGTTGCAGGAAAATCTTCCGGGATCTTGAACGTGTCACCCACGAATCGTTTAGAATTCCTGTAAAAAATAAAGCCCATGTAGTCAGGAAGCAAGGCGGCCACTTTGCGAATATTTTCGGCATCACGCATACCACACACTTTAAGCCGTATCGTCTTTTTGACTGTCATGATTTACCGTTGGTCTCCAACTGTCGTAGCTCTTTAATGAAATCCATCGCAGCTCTTTCAGGGCGACTGTTTTGCATAAACGTCTGACCGATCAGAAAACCACGATATCCATAGTTCTTCAAATCCAAAATTACCTCCGGAGATTCAATTCCACTCTCAGAAACCTTGACTACCGAATCTGGAATTAATTTCGAAAGCCGTTTGCTGGTTTCGACACTTACTTCAAACGTCTTCAGATTTCGGTTATTCACACCAATCAGGTCAGCACCCGCTTTCAGATTATTATTTAACTCCATATCATCATGAACTTCCATCAATACCTCGAGACCAAGTGCGTGAGCAACCGCACAAAGCTCTTTTAGTTTCTTGGGCTCCAAAGCAGCTGCAATCAACAAGATTGCATCTGCACCGATTGATTTTGCTTCTACAATCTGATACTCATCAATAATAAAGTCTTTTCTCAAAATCGGACAGAAATTAAATTTCCTTGCTGTGGTCAGGTCGTCATTGCTACCGGCAAAGAATTGCTTGTCGGTAAGAATAGACAGCGCCGATGCTCCTGCCTGCATGTAGCCAATTGAAGTTCGCTCCACAGATACATGGGGGTTAATCACTCCCTTGGACGGAGACATGCGTTTAATCTCTGCTATGATTCCTGATTTATCCTCACGAAGCAGATACTTTTTTAGCGAAACACATGAAGTAGGGAAATATATACTCTGCTGTAGCAGCTTGACAGGATACAGACTCTTGCGTTCATCAACTTCTTTTCGCTTATGTTCTAATATTTCGCCCAGTATAGTCATGCTGCTAGTTTAAAAATTTGATTGAACGATTCGTGGAATTTATCTTTTCCCTTCAATTAACCTTTTAAATGTTTTTAACGCGTTGCCCGATTCAAGAGATTCCTTTGCTTTTGAAATAGCTTCTCTCATCCCCGTTAAACGATTTGCCGCGTACAACGCCATGCCTGCATTTGCAATCACCACGCTATTCTGCTCGTTGGTTCCTCCGCCCTCCAAAATGTTAAGAAACAATTTTGCAGACTCTTCTACCGTCGAACCACCTCTTAATTCATGTGGTTTTATTTCCGCCAATCCCAAATCCGATGGCTCGTACAGCTTCTCTCCATCATTCCCGAATACTTTAAACGGTCCGGTCAGAGAAATCTCATCATACCCTTGAATATCATGAAGGATCACAAAGTCCTTGGTGGTGTTCTGATACAAGTACCCATACTGTCGTGCCAGTTCGAGGCTGAATACCCCTACAAGTTGGCGGGGAGGAAACGAAGGATTCACCATTGGCCCCAGCATGTTAAAAAATGTTTTCACACCCAATTCCTTCCGGATGGGCGCTACATTTTTCATGGCCGGGTGAAAAAGCGGTGCATGCATGAAGAAAATATTTGCCTGTTCCAGGCTTCGCTCAAGTTCAGACCGGTCATTGGTAAATTTATACCCGAAGTATTCCAACACATTCGACGAGCCACTCACTGATGAAACTCCATAATTTCCATGCTTCGCCACGGGCTGCCCGGCGGCAGCAACCACAAACGATGAAAGTGTCGAGATATTAAATGTATTCTTTCCATCGCCGCCGGTTCCACAGACATCCATGACGGGCTGGTCAAATTTTACGGGAATACAAAGTTCGAGCATCGCATCGCGAAACCCTTCCAGCTCTTCAATCGTGATCGTCCGCATCATGTAGACCGTCATGAAAGCACTCATCTGACTTTGGTTGTATTTGCCCGAAGCAAGATCAATCAGCACCTGCCGCGCGGTCTGCTTGCTTAACGAACGATGCTCTATCAATTCATTTAATATTTGTTTCATAGTCTTCGGTCAGCCTTTTAAAGACATTACAACTTTAACCAATTATCGATTATCTTTTTTCCATGCTGTGTCATCACCGATTCAGGATGAAATTGTACCCCGCGCACATCCAGTTTCCGGTGCGCAATTGCCATGATAAGTCCTGCATCATTCACAGCCGTTATTTCCAGCGATTCGTTAATACTATCGGGAACGACCGCCCAGGAATGGTAATGCGTTGCTTCGAAGTTTTCGGGTACGTCCTTGAACAATTTTTCCGAAGGTTGAGTTATTTTCATTCGTGACGTAACGCCATGAAGGACAACTGGCAGATTGAAAAGTTTTGC
>JANYKP010000143.1 GCA_025358195.1 Cyclobacteriaceae bacterium | reverse complement strand
AATAAAATTTATGTAAAGCTTACACCCAACCCATCCCACCTGGAGGTAGTAGATTCACTCGTTCTGGGTTATACCCGTGGCCAAATAGACGATGAGTACAAGGGCAAGAATACGGCCATGGCCATTCTTCTTCATGGCGATGCCGCAGTGGCAGGCCAGGGTATTGTGTACGAACTGGTTCAAATGTCCGGACTGGAGGGCTATTCGACTGGAGGAACCATTCACTTTGTTATCAATAATCAGGTAGGCTTTACCACGGATTACGAGGATGCACGCACGGCCATCTATTGTACGGATGTAGCAAAAATCATTGATGCGCCTGTCTTGCACGTGAATGGCGATGATGCAGAAGCAGTTACGTTCTGTTCCAAACTCGCCGTGGAGTACCGCCAAAAATTCGGTAAGGATATTTTCATTGACATGCTTTGTTATCGCAGACATGGCCACAATGAAAGTGACGAACCGAAGTTTACACAGCCCAAGCTGTATAACATTATTGCAAAGCACCCCAACCCGCGTGAAGTCTACGTGAAAAAACTGATTGAGCGCGGAGATGTTGATGCAGCCATGGCGGATGAAATGGACAAAAATTTTCGCAATCAACTTCAGGACCGGCTGAATGAGGTAAAACAAAAACCACTTCCCTATAAACCTCAGAAAATAGAGGAGGAATGGGAAAAGATGACGCGGGCAAAACCGGAAGATTTTGACAAGTCACCTGACACTAGTATCAAACAAGCCACGGTGGACAAAGTAGGTAAAGCGCTTACGACTATTCCAGAAGGATTCAAGGCACTTAAGCAGATCGAAAAACTTTTAAAAGATCGCAAGGCAGCATTCTTTGACGATAAAATGTTGGGGTGGGCAGAGGCGGAATTACTGGCGTATGGATCGCTGCTTTCGGAAGGCGTACCTGTACGCATGTCGGGGCAGGATGTGAAGCGTGGAACATTCTCACATCGACACGCCTATTTCTTCGATGCGAACACGAATGATCCCTACTGTGGTCTTGATCATATTCAGAAGGATCAGCAGCCCTTTCATATTTACAATTCCCTACTGTCAGAATTTGGTGTGCTGGGATTCGAATATGGGTATGCCATGTCCAATCCACATGCCCTGGTGTTATGGGAAGCGCAATTTGGTGACTTTGTAAACGGTGCCCAGGTAATGATCGACCAATTTATTTCAAGCGCCGAATCGAAATGGCAGCGAATGAATGGATTGGTGATGTTATTACCTCATGGCTACGAAGGTCAGGGCCCCGAACATTCCAGTTGCCGGCCTGAACGTTTTTTACAGTTGGCAGCCGAGTACAATACGATTGTGGCAAACCCTACTACGCCTGCCAATATTTTCCATTTATTGAGACGGCAGGTTGCCTGGCATTTCCGAAAGCCCTGCATTGTATTCTCGCCAAAATCTTTGTTGCGTCACCCGGCCGTGATTTCACCTGTGAAAGATTTTACCAGTGGATCGTTTCAGGAAGTGTTGGATGACACAAACGTGATCGCCAAAGATGTGAAACGCATCGTGCTTTGTTCCGGAAAAATTTATTATGACCTGCTGGAAGTCCAGTCCAAAAAGAAAATAAAGGACGCCGCGGTCGTGCGACTCGAACAATTGTATCCGTTCCCGGATGGTCATCTAAAGAATATTTTCAAAAAATATAAAGCCGCCAAAATCATTTGGGTTCAAGAGGAGCCGGCCAATATGGGTCCCCTTTCTTTTATCCAACGGATGATGCCAAAGCAGGAGATGGAATTTATTTCGCGCAAAGCGAGCGCCTCCCCGGCTACGGGCTACTCCAAAGTACACAAGGCCGAACAAGAGAAAATTGTCATGCAAGCTTTCGAGATTTAAGGAGGAGGCTTGCCCTTAATAACCACAAACTAATCAACGCCCATGGCTTTTCAAGTTAAAGTTCCAACAGTCGGAGAATCCATCTCCGAAGTGACCATTGCCAATTGGACCAAAAAAGATGGAGATTATGTGAAGATCGATGAAGTGATTGCCGAACTGGAATCCGATAAAGCAACATTTGAATTACCTGCACCACAGGCAGGTGTTTTAAAAATTGTAAAACAAACGGGAGAGGTTGTTCCAATCGGGCAGGTGATCTGCGAAATTGATAGCGCCGGACAAGCCCCCGTTGCAACTTCGCCATCCGCCAAAGCAGAAACAAAAACTCCGGCAGCAGCTCCTGTAGCAACGCCCTCCGCTCAGCCAATGAAAGCCACCGGCGGTATAAAAGAAATGAAAGTACCTACGGTGGGCGAATCCATTACTGAAGTGACGCTTTCAACCTGGCTGAAAAAAGATGGTGATTTTGTAAAGCTCGACGAAGTAATAGCCGAAGTAGAATCCGATAAGGCCACCTTTGAATTACCGGCCGAAGCAAACGGGATCTTGCGAATTGTGGCAAAGGAAAAAGAAACCTTGCCCATCGGCGGACTCATTTGTAAAATTGAAATTACGGAGGGTGCTCCCGTGACGGCTGCAGCACAGCCGACGCTCACCGCGACAGCCCCATCGACGCCTGCTTCAGGAACGGGCTATGCTTCCGGTCATCCATCACCGGCTGCTGGAAAAATTCTGGATGAGAAAGGAATTCCAACAGCACAAGTGGTGGGTACAGGTGTAGGGGGACGTATCACGAAGGATGATGCGGCAAAAGCTCAGCCGGGTGCAAAGGAATCGAAAGGTGGAGGTGGTGGTGCCCCTACACCTTTGGCCCCACCGGTTATTGCATCAGGAGTCAGCCGTAATCAGCGAAGAGAGAAAATGACTTCCCTTCGCAAAACAATCGCACGCAGACTTGTCGCCGTAAAAAACGAAACGGCGATGCTCACTACGTTCAACGAAGTTGACATGAAGCCCGTCATGGATCTACGATCAAAGTATAAGGAACAATTCAAGGAAAAATATGGTGTCGGGCTTGGGTTCATGTCGTTTTTCACGAAAGCAATATGTGTTGCCCTTAAAGAGTTTCCGGCAGTCAATGCATCCATTGACAAAGACGAAATCATCTATCACGATTATTGTGATGTGTCGATTGCTGTTTCAACACCCCGAGGCTTAGTCGTGCCGGTCATTCGAAATGCGGAACTGTTAACATTCCCGCAAATCGAAAGTGAGGTAGTTCGTCTTGCCACGCGCGGGAGAGACGGCAAGTTATCCATTGAGGAAATGACCGGTGGTACCTTCTCGATCACAAACGGAGGTGTTTTTGGTTCGATGTTGTCCACACCAATAATCAATCCTCCGCAGTCCGCCATTCTTGGAATGCACAATATTGTTGAGCGCCCGGTGGCCAAAAATGGTGAAGTGATTATAAGACCAATCATGTACCTCGCACTTTCCTATGACCATCGGATCGTAGATGGACGGGAGTCGGTGAGCTTCCTGGTCAGAGTAAAAGAGATGCTGGAGGATCCGGGCAGGTTGATATTGGGAGTGTAGCCGGAAGAAAAATTTCTCCATTCACGTTGAGACCGACGGTTACACCGAGTAAGAAGTCATCAAATTTTCAGAAATACACTTATGCAATACAACGTCACTGTCATCGGCTCCGGTCCCGGAGGTTATGTAGCTGCTATCCGTTGCGCACAACTGGGTTTTAAAACCGCTATCATTGAAAAATATAATACCCTTGGAGGTACGTGCCTCAATGTAGGATGCATTCCGTCGAAAGCATTACTCGATTCATCGGAGCATTTTCATAATGCTGCCCATACATTTAAAGAACATGGGATAGACATATCAGAGCCCAAGGTCAACCTGACCCAAATGATCAAACGGAAAGGTGAGGTAGTAAAATCCAATGTGGACGGAATTGCTTTTCTAATGAAGAAAAATAAGATTGACGTGCACATCGGCGTAGGTTCATTTGTAGATAAAAACACAATCAAGGTCACCGCAAAGGATGGAAAGGAAACCACGATTACCTCAGACAACATTAT
>JANYKP010000124.1 GCA_025358195.1 Cyclobacteriaceae bacterium | reverse complement strand
CCCTGCAAAATAATCGCAGAAACCTTTTCTAAACTTTGCAGTTCTGTTTTCCTGTCGTGGTTGTCGCGGCCACGCTTCTGTTGTAACGGCTTGTGCCGATTCTGAGCAGTCCATAGCTTCACCTGTAATGAAAGTTCCCTCAGAGTTGCAGAGGTCAGAGAGACACTCTGCCCGGAGAAATATTCTGCACCTGTTTATCTTGCGATTTTCTTTGTAAGAGAGAGTGCTGTTGCAGGCTTTGTCCATTAGGACCCAATCACCTTTCCATCTCATCATCGGGCATCTGATCCCACGTACCCGTATACCCAGTCCCGCATCGTCCCCCGCCACTTTTGCCCGTGCAGTTGCGGTAACTGCAGATTTGTCTCTTCCAATATTGGTGATGACACGCCTGCTACCCTTTGTGCCCACCTGAGTTGTATCTGGATCGCTCGTCCCAGGGACCTATCAGTCCGGATCTGTTGTATCAATGTAAGTGCCTTTAATGTACCTTGTTCAGCAAAGAGGTGGCGGAATCCAATTCCTCCGCTCTCCGGTGGGCCGAACACAATTGCTCTTGGCATGCCTGGGTTGTACCCCATTGCAGATAGGAGCGCCTGAATCGGTGCTCCTTGGACCTGCTCTGCTTCTTTCAACGACAGAACCCCTGCCGGAAAGCTTTTTTTTATGCTTGGAATGTACATGCTTCGGTAAATGATATTTGCTTCGCTCCTTGTGATTGTCGCAGATGATATGCGTTGGGCAATTCCCCGTGCCTTCTCTCGCAGCCTTGCCACTTCCCTTGTGTGATCCCCGGATGGTGTTTCCATGGCCCCCAATGTTTTATGTGCTTCGTTGCAATCTTGTTGTTCGATGAGCACTTCTTGCCCTGTTTCGCTGTCTCTAATTTTTACTTCACACTGTATTTCGTCTTTGTTAAGCAGCTGAGCCACGCCTTCTTTGCTAAATTTCCAATACATCATGTAAAAGAAGCATTTCTGCAGTTCTAACTTGCCGCCCGTTGCGTGCAGCAGTAGCTCTTCCCACCGTTGCGCCGTTACGCTTGTCTGTTGGGCCAATATTACCAGATCATCATCGCCCTGAAGACTCTGGATGAATGAATTCGTGAGATGAGTTATGTCGTCTACAAAACCTGAACTTATCTTTTCCACTTTGATTTCGAGATGCGGGTCGATAAAGTAGGCGCCGTTTGCTTTCTCCTTCATGCATTTCATTAGGAGGCAGCTGATGACTGTCCATATCGGTGGTGAAGATTTTCCTCCTTGTCCTGGTCTGTGAATGTTGCTAGATCTCGTCGAGAGGTAGCACCCTTCAGATACGCCCAGCTGTGTCTTTATATGGTATTTTGCTTTATCCGGAACTCGACGAAACAATTCTCACGCTTTGGGGTCCATACCCAGGCGTTGTGAACACAGCGACGCCACTAGCATCACAATGCGATCGAAGCACGATTTGGCATTGTTATCAAACGAGGTGCAGTTCGTCTTTGTCAGTCGAACTATTGAGTACGTTATGTGCTTGAACAGTAATATTTCCAGAGCTCGTCTGTCTTTGCGGCATCCGCCTTGATCGTCTCCAAGTTCTTCCAGTGCTTCTGCATGTGCCATCAACCTTCTGCCCCACAGAATGCCCGTTAGCAGATTGAAGTCACTCTCGATTAAATGAATTACCCGCAGCTTTGATACCAGCGATCTCACAGGGTTCCTTTCTATCATAGCGTTGACAATTTTTGTCCACCTCTTGTACACGTGCCCGTTTTTAATTGCCAGGTTGAGAAGATTTGCTTTGATCTTAAAAATGCGGTCGGATAAGCGCGGTTTATCTCGATTGTTTGTTTGCTGGCGTGTTTCGTACCTAAATGCTGCTTTATCATGGCCAAGATGGAGGCCAGATGGTGAAGTTGAGGTCGATTCTCGCCATTTCCGGTAGCCGTACCTGACGTCATCATCAGTTATATACGCGCTGACTGATCCAGATGGGGATGTGCTCTTCAAATATCTCAGTAGTGTTCTAGCAGCTTCCGTGGTCTCTATGCCATCGATTTCCAATTTCCCATCTAGCAGCTTAACGCTGTTTGTTTGTCCCATACCTGCCGAATATTTCAGTAAGGGGTGGTAATGTGAAAGGCGTTCCGTCTGCTTGGCTGAAATGCGCAGCGTTTTGCTGTAGGAGTAGTGCATTGATTTCCGCTTGATCGTATATTTGTCGTTGTCCTTGGCTGTCTTCGATAAGGAGGTG
>JANYKP010000114.1 GCA_025358195.1 Cyclobacteriaceae bacterium | reverse complement strand
AATAAACCCCAACACCACAACCGATCAGGTGGCCGTTACGATGGACTGGACCGTGACTATCTTACATGCTGCAAAAGTTACGTTGGGCGATGACTTGAAATTTGATGGCATGAACTTAATGCCGATCTTAAAAGAAGAGGGTAAACCATTCAATAGAAACTTGTATTGGCGGATTTCGAATCGGGCGCGATGGGATGCGTACCGGAGTGGAGCATGGAAATATATTAAAACTCCTGTAAGCGAGGGCTTGTACAATGTGATAACCGACATTGGTGAAACCTCCGATTTGAAAGATAAGGAGCCAGACACCTTTAGAAGACTCAAGTCAGAATTCGAAAATCTCGATCATGAAATGCTGGAACCCTTCGTCTTTCCAAAGAAAAAATAATCCGAGATATAAAGATTTGTACGCGCCATTGGTACTATGAATAAACTCCATCTTGCCGACTACGCAGTATTTCTGCTTTATTTTATCATTGTTTCTGGGTATGGTCTTTACATCTATTACCGAAAGAAGGCAAAGAACTCCGATGCCAAAGACTTTTTCCTGGCCGAAGGATCACTTACCTGGTGGGCCATTGGGGCTTCCCTGATTGCCTCCAACATTTCGGCTGAACATTTTATCGGTATGTCCGGCTCTGGATTTGCATTGGGTTTGGCCATTTCTACCTATGAATGGATGGCGGCAGCAACATTGATTATTGTTGCTGTTTTTTTTATCCCGGTGTACCTGAAGAACAAGATTTATACCATGCCGCAGTTCCTCTCCCAACGCTACAACGGTACCGTGAGTACAATCATGGCGATCTTTTGGCTGCTGGTGTATGTTTTCGTCAATCTCACCTCGATCATTTATCTGGGGGCGCTTGCGATCATGTCGATTTCAGGTATCCCTTTTGAATGGTGCATTGCCGGGTTAGCTATCTTTTCAATCGTGGTAACTCTCGGTGGAATGAAAGTGATCGGGTACACGGATGTCATACAAGTGGCGGTGTTAATCCTCGGTGGTCTTGTCACCACCTATCTGGCTCTTACTCTTGTCTCCGAACACTTTGGCTATGGTGAAAATTTTTTGAGGGGTTTTCAACTGATCCGGGAGAAGGCACCTTCTCATTTTCATATGATTTTTCATTCATCCAACCCATACTACCGTGACCTCCCGGGTTTGTCGGTGCTGGTCGGCGGAATGTGGATCAACAATCTCAATTACTGGGGCTGCAACCAGTACATCATCCAACGGGCGTTGGGTGCAGATTTGAACACGGCCCGCAGTGGAATCCTGTTTGCCGCCTTCCTGAAATTATTGGTACCTGTGATTGCGGTCCTGCCGGGCATCGCGGCCTATGTCTTGTATCAAAATGGAATGTTTCAGACTGAAATGGTGGATGCGGTAGGAAATATAAAGCCTGATCATGCTTACCCGACGTTGTTGAATCTTCTTCCCTCCGGGTTAAAAGGATTGGCGTTCGCAGCCTTAACAGCAGCCATCGTTGCGTCATTGGCGGGGAAAGCAAACAGCATTGCGACTATTTTTTCACTGGATATCTATAAAAAGTTTTTCCACAAGAACGCCACCGAAAAACAATTGGTGCTCACGGGGCGCTGGACGGTCATCATCGCGATGTTACTCGCCTGTCTCGTGGCGCCAGCATTGCGATCCCTGGATCAGGCATACCAGTTTATCCAGGAATATGTAGGGTTTATTTCTCCGGGCGTGCTCGCCATTTTTCTTTTAGGCTTTTTTTGGAAACGCACCACTTCCGCAGCAGCGCTGGCAGCAGCACTACTTACCATCCCGTTATCGACCCTTCTGAAGTTTTTGCCGGCTTGGACAAACGGCCATTTTCCGGATTACCCCTTCCTTGATAGAATGTCCATCGTGTTTGTCTTTTTGATCTGTTTAATGATTCTGATGAGTTTGCTGGATCACAAAAGCAAGGATCAGCCACGGGTAATACAAATTGACACAACGCTGTTTCGATTCTCCTCCGCCTTTGCTGTTGGTTCCGTGCTTATTCTCGGTATTTTGACCGCGTTGTACACGGTGTTTTGGTGATACGGCTTCGACAGGGTGACTGGACTCAGGGTCACTCAAAGGCCGCAAAGATGAAAACGCCAAGGACTTAAACTTGTTTGGAGATTTAGAACTTTGCGATCTTTGCGCCTTTATTAGCGGCCTTTGCGTGAAATGTATTTCTGTCGCACACCTGATTAAATTTTGTAATTTTACAGTTCGATTCCAACATATGAAAACAAATTCTTCATTCACTGAAAAGCAAATCAATCCGCTCCAGAGCATCGAACAGTGGGAGGATGATGTACTGAAACGCTATCCCGAACCTAACGAACCGGCTAAAGCGCCGGAAGAATACCGAAACTATCAAGATCCCGCCCGCGATACAGTAAAAGAGTTTTACCGGCTCAACCATCAGTACCAGTCGTATGATTTTGTGATGGAGAAGAAAAAAGATTTTTTGCAATTCAACCGCAAAGAAATGCCGGTGTGGAAGGCGATGGAGTTTCTGAATACGCTGGTGGATGATTCCGATCCCGACATCGAGTTGGATCAATTGCAGCACCTGCTCCAGACGGGTGAAGCCATCCGCCACGACGGACATCCTGATTGGTTTGTGCTCACAGGCTTTATCCATGACATGGGAAAAGTGCTTTGCCTCTTCGGTGAGCCGCAGTGGGCCGTGGTGGGTGACACATTCCCCGTGGGTTGTCAGTTCTCGGATAAGATTGTCTATCCTGAATTCTTTAACAGCAACCCAGACGCAAAAAATGAAACGTATAATTCGAAATACGGAATCTATTCACACGGATGCGGCTTGCGCAATGTGACCATGTCCTGGGGACACGATGAATACTTATATCAGATTACGAAAGATTATTTACCCGAACAGGCACTCTACATGATACGCTATCACTCGTTCTATTCACAACATCGCGAGAACGCGTACGAGCACCTGATGGATAACCACGACCGGAAAATGTTCGAGTGGGTAAAGAAATTCAATCCATACGATTTGTATTCGAAAAACCCGGTGCCACCGAATGTGAGAGAACTGAAGCCGTATTACGAGGATTTGATTTCCAAATACTTGCCAGCTACGGTGAAGTTGTAAGAAAAACCAGGCGCCGTAAGATTTCGTCCCTACGGGACCGAGCAATACAGGCAACACATTTTCTATAAACATCCTGTCCCTACCGGGACGAATAATTTTGGTTAAACACAAAATTTTTACCAAGGATTCATCTTGTGCGATCTTGTCAGCGACAAAAATTTTGTAGAGACTTGTCACAATTTTTAAAACGTGTCCCGTCAGGGATCCATGTTTCTCGTTGATGACGTGAATTGAGTAATTGGATTTTCTACGAGATTGAGTAAAGGTGCGTTCAATTCACCTTAATTTTTCCAATCGACTGGCTGTACGGTGGTGGTAATTGAACCTGGAAAAGCAAGCAAACAACTTTCTCCCACTGCTCCCTCGCGCGGTGGACGCATACAATCTTTCGGAACGTATAGCTCGGCCCGATGCGTATTTTTATCTAAGTAAATCTGTTTCTTGGTAACAGCCGAAGCATAGAAAATCCCATCTACTACCGGTTTCTTATTCGTTTCAATAACATTTGTTGGAATTTTTCCCGTGATGGGTTGAAATAAACTGCCGATACCTTCCTTCTGTGATTGAACAGCCTTCCAGTAGTCGAACGCAGCACGGGAAAGGCTCATCTGCAGAATCTCCACTCTGTATTTTTCAAAAAATGTGTAATAGTTCACCGGCACAAAACCCACTTCTACTTTATTAAAATTTCCGTTCCTGGAAACCTGGCCGTCATTTACTTTGGGCTTGCCTTCGCGCGGAGTCACCCAGCAACGGCAGCACGTACACTCCAGGCCAATTACATACTCTACTTTATTGGTCTTTGGATTGAATGCATATCCTTTCTTAAGCATGCCATCTACAAACGCATATCCGCTGCAGGGCAATGGTGTATAGACGCAACCTTGGCCTACCTTATATTGGGGCAACGTTTCAACGACGTAGGTTCCAATGAATTTCCATC
Source organism: Cyclobacteriaceae bacterium (assembly GCA_025358195.1). Lineage (GTDB taxonomy): Bacteria > Bacteroidota > Bacteroidia > Cytophagales > Cyclobacteriaceae > ELB16-189. Next base: position 3,501 of record JANYKP010000114.1, on the reverse strand, counting down.
GCAGGAAATTGTTATTACCTGACGTCGTGTGAGCATCGATGAAAATTCTGTACCCATACTCAGTAGGTCGATCCTCCGGTTGGCGCGTTTCAAATTCGTAGTAGATTGAATCTACTTGGCCGACAGGATTCATTTTGTCAGGCAATGATTCAAATACATACCCATCGTTGGTTTCGACCTGGATGTGGTATTCACGCCCAACTTTGCCCTGCATTCCAGTTGGGCCCGTCTGATAAATTCCCTTATCCATCTCTTCTAAGACCTCTGAATTACCAGCATTATCAAACAAGATTATTTTTTTTACCGAGGCTGGCAAACCCAGTGGCAGTGCCGCATCAATCTTCATCGCTTGTGATACCTTAACGGTGTACGGTCCGGGCTCATTGGTAATCAGTCCGTCGATGACCAGATTCCTGGAATATTCGTTTGGAATTGGTATGCTTATCCTATCAACGCAAGAGCCAATGACGGTCAGACTAATAAATAACCCCAGGGCTTTTTTCATTCCAGGAAGTTAAGCACAAAATTTCAGCGTCCATCAGTGGTCACATACCCATCATCACAAACGCTCCCCAGTAATACGGCTCTTTATACTTTATCATCAGTTGTAATTGTGCCTGCTTGAAGGCCTTGAGTTTGTTGCCTCCCTTCGTCCAATTCGTGTAGAAATTCGTCATCAGCATTTGGGTGGCCGCATCATCCACTTTCCAAAGGCTCATGACCAGCGCATTGGCTCCCGCTACCAGGAAGGCACGTTGCAATCCATACACTCCTTCGCCCGCTTTCACATCACCCAAACCTGTCTCACATGCACTCAGCACAATCAAATCGGTACCTTCCAGATTGAGATTCATCGCCTCGTAGGCGGTAAGTATACCATTATCATTGCTCTGAAGGTCGGGCTCTTGTTGTTCCTTGGTTGGGTCCGGAGCTCCGGCCAAAATCAATCCCGAACGGAGCAAAGGATTGTTCTTCGCATTTTCGGCATCCACGCCCATCGCGCTGCCCGTGCCGATACTGGCATCCGGTAAAAAATAACCATGGGTTGCGATGTGCATGAGTGACGGTCCCTTGACGCCTTTGATGTTCGCCTCTGTTGCTACTTTTTGTTCACGTTGCGTTACCGTGTAGCCGGAGGCCTTCAGTATTTTTGACACAGCCTCGATCTCAATTTTTGTTCCGGGTAACGCAACAGCGGCACCGCCATAATCAGGGAAGCCCAGCAGGAACGCATCTTTCTTGACTATGGCCTTCTTATTTTTCAGCGCCAGCAGATCTTTTGAGTTTCCGATGGTGACAACATCAAAGCGGTTGAGCACATAATCACCCTCCGCTTTCTTCAATGTGTTGACGTTGATCTGGTTATAGACACCGTCAGGAGAAAAATACAACGTCTTCTTGCCTGCTACGATCGGGTCAATCTTCGCCCAAAACTGCTCGTAAGAATATTGATCCGGCAAACGCTGTAAGATTGCGTTCTTGTAATATTTCGCATAGCGGCTTTCTACCTGATTGCCGTTGTCGAGCACGACTATTTTTGGCAGAGCGCTGTCTTTTGTCAACACCATTACCACGTACCGCGAATCCTCCGTAAAGTCCTTGTCAAAACCGCGTACTCGGATAATTTCGACCACTGCTTCTGTGTCTGTCAACAGCGCAGCCACTTGTTTGTAACTGATCTTCTCATTCGAATAACCCTTCGAAAAATCGGTTGATCGTTGTGAAAGGGAACGCTCTGCAGCATTCGTTTGCTTCTCCAGGGATTGTATGTCGATGTTTTGTTGTTTCAATTCATCCTTTGAAAGCGCATAGTACCGTGACAACGTTTCTTTCTGGCCGATCCAATCCAGATAATCCTTGATGAGGGATTGATCACCGCTAGAAAGGATCGCCTTTTTTATTTTGTTTGTGGAATTCAGTAGCAACGCTTTTGTGGCGATCTGGTAATCATATACGTCTTTCAGGATGTCTGGCTGCGTTGCACTGGCCTCCATCGCATAATTGTAAAAGCGTTGAAACCTGGGTTGCAACACATCCCAATACTTTGATTTCTCCGCTTCACTCATCGGTGGAAAATACTGGTTAATGAAATCGAGTGATTTTGTCATCGCTTCATTGAAATAGGTGTACGCTTTGGACAGGTCTCCTTTTTTCCAGTAGAGCACAGCGAGGTTGTCTACCGACTTCACATAGTCTGGATGATTTTCACCCAACGTAGTTCTACGAATGGCAATTGCCTTTACGAGCGCCGTCTCTGCCTCAGGATACCTTCCTTGTATTCTGTAAAAATTGCCGAGATCATTTTGAACTTTGGCAAACGAAGGATTCTCTTCCGTAAACTTCTTTTTGTAGATCGCAGCTGCCTTCTGCAAAAGAGGTTCAGTCTGCTCCGGCTTGTTCATCTGAATATACAACTGGGCCAGTTGGTTCAATAACGAAGCATATTCTGGCGCATTGGTCTGCATCTTACTCTCGAATACTTTTTTGATGGAAAGAAAGGTGGCTTCCGCCTGGGCAAAATCACCTGACATCTGATAGAGCAAAGCAAGGTTCGATTGGAACCTGCGGTTGTCAAACGAATTTTTTCCCTGCAGAAGTTTTTTGTTTGTGCCCTCTGTGTTTTTAATGGCCTCCTTCATAAGTTGTACGGCGTCGGGGTAGCGCCCCAAGGTTTGGTAAAGCATGGCTTTATTGTTTTGAACGATGGCGTATTGCATGCTGTTTTCACCAAATGCTGCTTTCAGTTTTTGACCTGCTTCGTCAAAATTTTTCTCCGCTTCATTGTATTTGCCAATCATCTGATCCAGTTTGGCACGGCTGTTCAGGTTGGCGGCATAGCCGGCGCTCTTTTCGCCAAGAATCGACTGCGTGTTTTCCAATGAGTAGTTGATATAACGTTCTGCATCACTGGTACGGCCTTGCATGAGATACACCACACCCAGGTTGGAAACACACCGGAGGTAGCTGATGTCGTTGGCCAGTCCTTTTTGCTCCATGAAGTTCTGCGCATTAAGGAATGATTCTTGTGCCAATTTAAACATGCGCAAATTGTAATAACCGATGGCCAGGTCCAGCGTGTCGCGCGCGATGTCGGAGATCGCCTTGTCTTTTCGGTCCTTCATCGCGTACAGCACCCTTGCACCCCCTTCACCCTTATTCTCCACATCAAAGAAGCCGGCATTTTCATTCACCGACATGGTGAATTGAAAATCGATGGAATCAAGTTTTGCTCTTTTCTTCGCCCCCGAACTGCCAAGGTCCTTAACAAATTTATCTGCCCAATCGTCCTGGGCCGTTACCTGCAGGCTTATCAATAGCATTGCAAAAACAATTTGTACTCTCATAATTCGTTGTTCGTTTTTCGTTGTTCGTTGTTCGTTATTTCGCAATCAACAAATCAAAACCCGTCCACCTCCCGGTAGGCCCTGATCAGCGCTATTTCTCCTTCTTTCCCCTCCTTCGCATTGCCGTGCTCCATTCCCATCACGCCCTTGTAACCTT
>JANYKP010000109.1 GCA_025358195.1 Cyclobacteriaceae bacterium | reverse complement strand
TGCCATGTAAGGAGTGAAGTGAGCGTAACCGCTCGTATGTTTTTAACGCTGGAGAACCTGGGTCTTCGGGGACAGGTATCATTTCTTAATGGAGGATTGGAAGCCTGGAAAAAAGCGGGCTATCCGGTGACGAAAGATATGCCGATAGTGAAGAAGGGAAAGATGAAAGTGAAGCCCGGCTCATTATTAGTAGATAAAGACTATGTTCTGAAGAACCTGAATAATGGGGTGGTCGTTGATGCACGGATGCAGCGTTTCTATGATGGCGAGCCAACGGGCAACCCACGCGATGGACACATCACAGGCGCAAAAAATATTCCGTACCCGGATCTGCTGGATGGAGCCAGTATGTTTAAACCCAACGATCAGTTGCAGGCTTACTTCACTCCGGCAATCCCCGATAAAAGCAAAGAGGTTCTGACGTATTGCTTCATCGGGCAAACGGCCAGCGTGGTGTACATGGCAGGTCGCATCCTGGGGTATGATATGAAACTGTATGATGGCTCGCTTCAGGAATGGAGTCGCATGGAAAACCTTCCGATGGAGGTTACCAAGAAATGAGTATGTAGGTTCTCGTCCACAGGTTTTTTCATTTTAACAAAATTAAACGTGAGTATTTCCCAAGGTTTGTGCAGGCGGATACTGGGCACCTGACTGGACATGATCATGTAAATTTGTTTCCGGATCCTACCAGCCGGAAGAAGGAGATTGGATGCTGGACACAGAATGTTGGGTTAGCAACCAGAATACAGAATCTGTTCCTACCCTCACTCGTTCCTTAGAGAATTCACCGGATTCGCCTGTGCCGCACGCAGCGCTTGGGTGGACACAATAATGAGTGCAAAAATTAAGGCCACCACGCCGGTGACGGGGAACACCCACCAGGGGATCTCAATCCGATATTGATACCGTTCCAGGAATTTAGTGAGCAGCCACCATGCCAAAGGTGCTGATATCAAAAATGAAATCAGGACCAGTTTGGAAAAGTCCTTGGACATGAGTGCCACCAGTCCCGATACAGAGGCTCCCATTACTTTACGAATGCCGATCTCTTTGGTACGTTGCTCAGCAGTGAATGCAGCTAAACCAAACAACCCGAGTCCGGTGATAATGATGGCCAACGAGGCGAAGAGGCTCGCCAACCGGCTGATCATGCTGATGGAAGTAAACTTCTTTTGAAATTCCACATCGGCAAACGCATATTGAAACGGATAAGCCGAGTTATATTTTTGAAAAACTTCCTCCACCTTCTTAAGTGAAGCAGGAAGATCCGCCGTTTTCTCTAGGCGTATCGTAACGGCACTGATCCACTCTGGATCGAGCACCATAAACATTGGTTTCACGGGTTGGTAGGGAGAGCCCATTAATACATTACTGGTGATTCCTATAAGAGTTCGTTTTTTCCCCCATAAATCAAGCTGTGCGCCAATTGGGTTTTTCAGTTCCATAATGTCCATGGCAGCCTTATTCACGAGAATGGCGGATGTATCGCTTTTAAAGTCTTCCGAAAAATCACGGCCATCGAGAATTTTGATGCCCATCGTTTTTAGATAATCATATTCACATGCGATCGTCGTGAAGATTACTTTGCGCTCAGCTGGTTTTCCCGGCCAGCCGAGAAAATTGTTCGACCATATTTCGGTGATCGGACTGTTCGACCGGGTGACGGCGCTTACCACTCCAGATTGAAGAAGCTCCTGTTTAATAACTTTATAGTTCTGTCCTATCTCCTTTGTATAATCCACAGTAATGAGGTTTTCCTGACTGTATCCCAAATCCCGGCTCCTGACATGCTGAATCTGTTGATAAACTACGATGGTGCCAATGATTAAAAGTATCGAGAAGCCAAACTGTAATGTAACCAGAACCTTACGGGGTGTGCTGGCACTTTTGCCTACTTGAATTTTGCCTTTCAGGACTTTCACCGGTTGGAACGAGGACAAATAAAAGGCTGGATAACTGCCGGAGATGATTCCTGTAAAAAATATCAGCGAAAGCGTAAATACCCAAAATTGGAGGGACGTGTAGTCGATATGCAGTTTCTTTTGCACAAGGTCATTATAAAAGGGTAAGGCCAATTCCGTCAGCAAGACCGCAATGCCAAACGCCACGAACGCGATAAAAAGTGATTCACCGATGAACTGAAAAATAATTTCAATGCGGCGGGAGCCCACACTTTTTCGTATGCCAACTTCCCTGGCCCTGCGCTCGGAACGTGCGGTGGCGAGGTTCATGAAATTGATGCACGCGATAATAAGAATGAATACTGCGATGATGGTAAACATCTGGACGTAGTCAATCATGCCGCCGGCCTCTTTGCCATTTTCAAAGTTTGAGTAAAGCCTCCACCGCAAGAGCGGATGAAGAAAAAGATCGTGCTTGATATCTGTTTCACCGTGACGGGTCAATAGATCCTGAATTGCTTTTTCTACTGCAATCTCCTTGGATGCATCGTTTAATTCGACATAGACCTGAAAGGAATAATTACCCCAATTGTCTTTGTTTCTTTTTACCCAGTCACGTGTTTCGTTAAGTTTCCACGGCAGGAGACAATCAAACTGAAACGTAGAGTTCTTGGGAATATCTTTAACGACACCAGTAACTTTAAGCTCATCCAGGTTGTCAACCCGAATAATCTGGTTGATGGGATCTTCATCCCCGAACAGGGCTTTCGCCGTTGCCTCAGAAATGACGATGGACCCAGGTTCGGTGAGCACTTTGTCGGGACTGCC
>JANYKP010000096.1 GCA_025358195.1 Cyclobacteriaceae bacterium | reverse complement strand
TCCGAACAGTAAAACATCCACTTGAATTAGCGATGATTCAGAAAGCAGTGGACATAACGGAAAAAGGTTTTCGCGGGGTGCTGAAATTTGTAAAGCCGGGTGTAGCAGAGTATGAAATAGAAGCGGAGTACATCCATGAGTTTGTAAGAAATGGTTCAAGGGGACATGCCTATTCGCCGATAATCGCTTCCGGGAAGAATAATGTGGTCCTACATTACATTGAAAACAACCGGAAGTGCAAGGATGGTGACCTGCTGCTGCTGGACGTAGGCGCTGAGTATGGTAATTACAATGCAGATCTAACGCGCACGATCCCGGTGAATGGCCGGTTCAACAAACGGCAGAAAGAGGTGTACAAGGCCGTGTTGCGTATTCACCGGGAGGCGATCAATCTGATGGGTTCACACGTAGTCTACTTCGATTACCATAAGGAAATTGAAAAACTGATGGAGCAAGAATTGGTAAAGTTGAAACTCATCAGCACAAGGGACATCAAGAATCAAAAGCAGGGGCAGGAGGCGTTCCGCAAGTATTTTTACCATGGCACCTCACACATGCTTGGGCTGGACATTCATGACGTAGGCAACATGCATGACCGGATGGCGGTAAATTCCGTATGGACTGTTGAGCCTGGCATTTATATCAAAGAGGAAGGCTTTGGCGTGCGCCTGGAAAATAATGTGGTGATCCGGAAGAAGGGAGTTCTGGACTTGACCAGGAATATTCCGATTGAGGCGGAGGAGATTGAGGAGATTATGAATAGTTGACAGTGGATAATATGCAATTGACACTAGTAGGCAGCAGGTAGATGGCAGTAGGCAGTCTGGGGGAAGTTGACGATTGACAAGTGACGATCCGCTGTTGATAATTGCTTGCTTTGGATAACTTTCTTAAGGTAATCTTACTGCCGACTACTCACTTGCCTACAGCCTACTTAAACTTTAAACTAAATAGAATGAAGAAAAGGACATCACTGACGCTTTTCATAAGTATCGCCTTCTCCCTAGCAAATGCTCACGAGTTCTGGCTGCAACCCAAAGCCTACCGCTTCAAGGTAGGAGATGAAATGAAGGTGGATTTCATGGTGGGTGAGAATTTTAGTGGGGAATTTTGGGACTTGAACCGCCACCGGGTGGAGCGGATGGAAATACACGCAGGTACGATGGTCAAAAATCTTTTAAAAGAGGTGAAGTCAACAACGGGAAAAAATCTTACCTATAAGTTTGATCGGGAAGGTACGCATCTCCTGGCACTGGAAAGCGACGCGGCTTTTATAGAGCTGGAAGCCGAAAAGTTCAATGCCTACCTGAAGGAGGACGGCCTGGATAATATCCTGGATGCGCGAACAAAGGCCGGCCAGTTGGACAAGCCGGCCAAAGAGTATTACAAGCGCTTCGCGAAATTGCTGGTGCAGTCAGCAAGTAAAACGGATGAAACGTTTCGAAAGCGCATGGGATTTCGGTATGAGATTGTGCCGTTGGTAAATCCGTACACGTTGAAGTCGGGGGACTATCTCGAATGCCGTGTGTTATGGGAAGGCAAGTCGGCGCCTCATGCATTGGTGAAAGTGTGGAGTCATACCGGCAACCGTATCTTTCTTCAGAACATCTATGCAGAGGATGATGGCACAATCAAATTTCCACTTAGTAGCAAAGGCCCCTGGATGGTGAGTTCTGTGAAGATGATCCCTTCTGAAAAGGAAGGCGCCGAATATCAAAGTTTGTGGGCGAGTTTGGTGTTTGGAATTGATTAAGACATAACTTTTGAGTTGGAATGAGTGATTCAATTTCTTCAGATAAGGCACCCGAGCCCGTGGGTCCCTACCCGCATGCCAGGCGTGTGGGCAATCTTCTTTTTTTGTCCGGGGTGGGGCCACGTCAGCGTGGAGTGAAAGAGATCCCGGGAGTAACGCTGGATGACAAAGGAAATATTGTTGCTTACGATATCGAGAGACAATGCCATGCTGTTTTTCAAAATGTACGTCATGTGCTGGAGGCTTCTGGTTCCCGATGGGAAAATCTGATTGATGTTACGGTATTTCTCACCAATATGAAAGGTGACTTCGCTACTTTTAATAAAATTTACGCTGAGTACTTTAAAGAAAATCAACCTTGCCGGACAACGGTGGAGGTGAATGCATTGCCAACGCCAATTGCGATTGAGTTGAAATGTATTGCGGTACTACCTCACCCTACCCTCTCCTGAGAGGAGAGGGTAGGG
>JANYKP010000081.1 GCA_025358195.1 Cyclobacteriaceae bacterium | reverse complement strand
AAAGTTATGAGCTCCTGAAGGCTTTTGGGATGCCGTTTACAGCTAAAAATTAATCAGTGTTATGGCAAAACTGTCAATCATAGCGAGGGATAAGAAAAAGGAGCGACTGGTAGCCCGTTACAAGACGAAGCGCCAGGCGTTAAAGACGGCAGGCGATTGGGCCGGGCTGGATAAACTTCCCCGCAGTTCCTCTGCTGTGCGGCTTCACAGCCGGTGCAAACTCACGGGTCGTCCCCGCGGGTACATGAGCAAGTTCGGCGTTTGCCGTAACCAGTTCCGCCAAATGGCACACGACGGCAAAATCCCCGGCATAACGAAAGCCAGCTGGTAATTTGAAGAAAGGAAAAGGATTAAATATCTTTGCGGCCCCGTTTTAGATCGAGGCTGTTTTAATTGAAAAGAACATGACAGACCCTATTGCAGACTATTTGACAAGGCTCAGAAACGCCATTAAATCACGCCATCGCGTGGTGGAGGTGCCGGCGAGCAGCATCAAAAAGGAGATTACCAAGGTATTGTTTGACAAAGGCTATATCCTGAACTACAAGTTTGAGGATACCGCCAACAAGCAGGGCCTGATCAAGATTGCCTTAAAATACAACCCTGAGACCAGGGATTCTGCTATTTCAAAGATTGACCGAATCAGCTCACCGGGTTTGAGGCAATATAAGCCGGCCGACGAGTTGCCGAAGGTCCTTAACGGCTTGGGTATTGCAATTCTATCCACTTCTAAGGGAGTGATTACAGATAAGGAGGCACGGGCGCTGAATGTTGGTGGTGAAGTATTGTGTTACGTTTATTAATTGTAAGAAAAATGTCACGGATCGGCAGACTACCTATAGCGCTTCCCAACGGTGTGATGTGCACCTACTCGGAAGGAAATAATAAAGTGACGGTGAAGGGTCCGAAAGGAGAACTGCACCAGGTGCTGAAGACTGCCTTCAAAGTGAAGGTTGAAAATGCTACCATTGAAGTGACACGCCCGTCCGATGAAAAGCCGGATCGTGCACTGCATGGATTGTATCGCGCGCTGATTGCCAATATGGTCATCGGTGTAAGCAAAGGATATAAAGAACAACTGGAATTGATTGGTGTAGGTTATAAAGCTTCAGCTCAAGGCAACGTGTTGGAATTGAGTCTGGGCTATTCTCACAGTGTTTTTCTTGGCGTGCCTTCGGAATTAAAACTTCAGGCATTACAAGAAAAGGGTTCCAACCCGATGATCATTTTGGAAGGCATCGATAAGCAATTGCTAGGTCAGGTAGCCGCCAAGATTAAGTCCTTGAGAAAGGTGGAACCTTACAAAGGCAAGGGTATTCGTTATGTTGGTGAATATGTTCGCAGAAAAGCTGGTAAGGCTGCTGCTAAATAAAAAAAGAGTTATGCCAATAAAGCTTAAGACAAGTCGCAGGGAGAGAATAAAGATGGGGATTCGCAAGAATCTGGAAGGCACTTCACAGCGCCCCCGCCTCTCCGTATTTCGCAGTAACAAAGCCATCTATGCGCAGATCATTGATGACTCAAAAGGTCATACGATCGCTTCCGCTTCTTCGGCAGAACTGGAGAAAGCCAAGTTAAACAGGGAGACATCGAAGTCAGTGGGAAAGAAAGTGGCAGAGAAGGCGGTGGCCTCCGGTGTCAGCGAGATTGTTTTTGATCGCAATGGATACTTGTATCACGGGAACGTAAAAGCTTTGGCCGAAGGCGCCAGAGAGGGTGGGTTAAAATTCTAAGCGCATGACACAAAGCAACGTCAGTACAGTAAAAGCCAGTGAGATCGATCTGAAGGAGAAAGTCGTAGCGATTCAGCGCGTGGCCAAAGTAGTGAAAGGCGGACGCAGGTTTAGCTTCTCCGCCATTGTCGTCGTCGGTGATGGTAACGGAGTAGTTGGATATGGCTTGGGCAAAGCGAATGAGGTAACAGACGCCATCACGAAAGGAATTGACGATGCTAAAAAGCATTTGGTGAAAGTGCCCATTATAAAAGGAACGGTGCCCCACGAATCAATCGGTAAGTTCGGCGGCGGTCTGGTATTGTTAAAGCCTGCTTCGCCTGGTACGGGTGTAATCGCGGGTGGCGCCATGCGGGCGGTGCTGGAGAGTGCCGGTGTTCACAATGTGTTGGCAAAATCAAAAGGGTCTTCCAATCCTCATAACGTGGTGAAGGCGACCTTCAAAGCGTTGACAACCATGC
>JANYKP010000064.1 GCA_025358195.1 Cyclobacteriaceae bacterium | reverse complement strand
TGAGAATGCTCAACCAGACGGAGAACAAGGAATTTGACGAACTGATCAAGGACATTGAAAAAATGAAATTTCTCATGGTGGATAAAACCTCCGGGAATTTTGGTTCAAATGAATACAAAAAACTCATGAAGGATTACCAAGAGGAACAGTATGAGTCGATCATGACCAGCCGCTACCAGGGAAGGAATTTTGATATCTATGTGAAAGACAAAAAAGGTTCTTCTCTTGGGACAATTGTGTTGGTGAATGATTCAACGAGTTTGTTTGTACTCGATATGATAGGTACCATTGATGTGACCAAAGCGGGTACGCTTTTCGCTACGATCGACGAAAGCGCGGATATTGGTAAAAAGATACGCAGTTTCATGGATCGTAAGAACAAGAAAAACGAAGACAAAGAAGATAAATCAGACCACTAACGCTTATTTTTTGGAAACAGTACTCTCCACTCAACAACTCACCAAGAATTTCGGAAGACTTTGCGCCGTTAATCACCTTGACCTGGAGGTGAAGCGAGGCGAAGTATTCGGCATGCTTGGACCTAATGGTAGCGGCAAAACGACAACGTTGGGCATGCTCATGGGCGTTGTTAATCCAACCGCCGGGAATTTTTCCTGGTTTGGTCAGCCTCCCTCCCACCACATTCGCAAGAAAATTGGGGCGGTACTGGAGCATCCGATTTTTTATCCCTACCTCAGCGGGCAGAAAAACCTGGAATTGATGGCGCTGATCAAAGAGGCTCCCGTAACGAATATTCCAAAAGTGCTTGAACTGGTAGAACTATCGGACCGCAAGGGCGATAAATATAAAACGTACTCACTCGGTATGAAGCAGCGACTGGCCATCGCCTCGGCTCTGCTCAATGATCCGATAGTACTCATTCTGGATGAACCTACCAATGGACTTGATCCGATGGGTATTGCCGAAATCCGGGAGATCATTAAGCGCATTGCCACGGACGGAAAGACGATCATTCTGGCCAGCCACATGCTGGATGAAGTGCAAAAGGTTTGTTCGCATTTCGCGATTTTGCGCAAAGGAAATCTCGTGCATTCCGGCCCTGTGGATGATGTTGGCAAAGGAGAGGAGCAGGTCGAAGTGGTAGCATTCCACGATGACCTGGCTTTGCTGCTCGAAGGTTTTATGGGGGCGAGTAGCATAAAGAAAGAAAATCACCAGTATGTGGTGAAGATGAAGGAAGGATTTCATAGCCAGGACCTCAACCGGTATTTATTTGAGAAAGGAATTGTCGCCACGCACCTGGTTACTCAGAAAAAGAGTCTCGAAAAACAATTTTTGGAAATTTTAGCTGAAGCGGACCATGCTGCACCTATTAAAAATTGATCTAAAAAAACTAATCGACTACCGCACCTTTTGGGTCATTTGCGGTCTGTATTTCTTTACGCTCGTTGCCGGTGCAGCCAGTGGCATGGAATTTTTGAAATGGCTGGGGCGCACCTTCGAGCAGTTCGGACAGAGCATTAACATCAACAGGATCCCACTCTATCATTTCCCTGACATCTGGCAAAACCTGGCCTGGAGTGCTGGTCTGCTGAAACTTGGCTTGGCCATCATGGTGGTGATTTCCATTACGAATGAATTCACATACCGCACGATTCGTCAGAATATTATTGATGGATTAAGTCGGGAGCAGTTTTTGATTTCCAAGATGCTGACCAATCTTATGCTGAGCGCCATCAGCATGATCCTGATCTTTTTAATTGCCATGGTCACCGGATTAATTTATTCTCCCACGCTGGATTTTCCATATGGCCTTACCGGCATTGGATTTTACCCCGCTTACTTTCTGGAAGTATTTGCCTTTCTTTCTTTTTCACTTATGTTGGGCGTGCTGATTCAGCGGTCAGGCCTGACCATCATCCTTTTATTGAATTCGTATCTGATTGAACTGATTATTAGAGAAAATATTGATAATTATTTTCCGCAAACCGTTCCGTTTTTCCCGTTGGAATCCATCATGAATCTGGTGCCCCTGCCCTTTGCCCGCTATGCCTTTCAGGAGGTCCGAGACTACGTCTCGTTGGGTTCGATTGCGATTGCACTGGTGTGGACGTTTCTTTTCAATTACTTCGCTTACCTGAAGTTGAAGAAATCGGATATTTGAAATGGTATCCGTAATCGGCATTCGGTTACCGGTGAAATACAATTGTTTACTTAGACGAATTGTAGGGACAGACAGATTACTGATTACCACTTACCGATTACCACTCCGAAACTAAGATTCTTTACGTTTCTTCTCCGTAAAAAATCCGATCAGTGAATACCCCACCGCCACGATCAGGCAATTAAATACCCAGTTAATCAACGTATCACTTACCGAGTGTGACCGACTGTCGATATCGATAAAGAGATAAACGGCATAGGCAACGGCCGCAATAAAAATCACCCAGCCAACGGTTGAGTAGGGAAGAAAAAAAATCCCTTTTCGAATAAACCAATTGAGTCTCATAAAATTTATTGATATAAATTTAACGACAGTTTTCAGTAATCAGATACAAAAAGAAGATCCCTACGATTCCAACGCTGACCACCAGTACTGACAGGTTAAGCCATCTCATCCGGATGGATATGATCAATGAACCCGTGTAAGACTCCCACTTGAAGTGACTGATGGCAAGTGCATTCAAAATAATAGAAACAATTGGCAGCCCCATGAGCATAACAGGTCCGATCCACCAGGTCTGCGGATTCTTATCAAGTGCCCTCATCATTTCCTCAAAGGTGTCGATGATGCCGAGATTGACATGAAAAATATATTTCATGATTACGCACATCAGGAAGAACCACGGTACAACAACAAACCAGATCCCCATCACGGCGGAGCGTTGCGCGCTGACGATGGCTAATCGCAGTTCCTTGGGGGGCACAGCCTCACTCTTTGGGGTGCTGAGTCCTTCCATTTTTTTCTCAAAATCTTCGGGTTTCATATCACTATAATGATAAAGTCGATTTTTGGTTGCATTCACTTTACGATAATACGCGGCGACGCAATTTTTCCAACCCCCGCGAAAGCAATGACTTTATTGTTCCCTCCGGTTTGCCGAGGATGGCGCTGATTTCACGATTGTCCTTGTTTTCGAAGTAGCGTAGCGCAATGACCTCTTGATAACGGATGTTCAACAGTGAAAGCTTTTGTTGTATGAGGATAAAATCATCGTGTTGCTTTAATTCAGTTTCCAACGCCTGCCTTTCTTCTTCACCATCAACTTGCGTTGCCAGGTCAAAATCCACCATGCTTTCGAGAGCAGCCGCCTTGTATTTCCGTTTCCGAAAGAATTGGTTGGCTTCATTGGTTGCGATTCTATAGAGCCACGATGAAATGGCAATGTCTTTCCAAACGAAACTGTCTATTTTAAGAAAAGCTTTCAAGAAGGTTTCGGCCGCCATGTCTTTGGCCAGATCGTATGTTCCCGTGCGACGGTACAGGTAGCCAAATATGGGTTTATAATAATGATCGAACAAGATCCCGAATTCCTTTCGGTCCGATTGGATACGCAGCAACAGTTCGCGTTCCTGTTCTAAGGTCATTCAACTGATTTGATGTAATAATGCAAAATATTAATTCCCGTTGCAGATTTGTAATACCTTTGCGGACCATGAATGTTTTCCATACACTTAATTTCAAGCATGGATCCTGTTAAGATCCTCGGCCTCGTGGCGGGCACTCTTACAACCATTGCGTTTGTGCCGCAAGTAGTAAAGACGTACCAAAGCCGGTCGGCCAAAAGCCTTTCGCTTGGAATGTTTCTTATTTTCTGTACAGGCACTTCTTGTTGGCTGTTGTATGGCTTATTGATCAACGACGTGCCCGTGATTGCGGCCAATACGGTAACATTGGTACTTTCCCTGGTAATAATATTTTTCAAATTCCGGTTTAAAGAGTAAGCTGTGACCGCTCAGCAAACTTCTGTTTTGCACAGCTCATTCTCCCGCTCCGTTTCTAGGGTGATGTGCTGAATATTCTTGTGTTCCCATTCGTGTTTAAAAGAATGCTTTATCTTTTGGATCTGTTCATTGGACAGACTTTCAGTCAACACCAGGTGAGCAGTCATCGCATTTTCGGTGGAACTGATCGCCCAGACATGAATGTGATGGATATCGATCACCCCTTCCATTTTCAGGGCCATTGTTTTGATTTCATCCAAGTGTATGTTTTCAGGAACACCGTCCAGTGACAAGCGCAGGCTAGCTTTGAGTAACCGCCAAGTGCTGAACAGAATGATTGCAGCTATAATTATACTGAGGGCGTTATCAATCCAAAACCAATTCGTGAAGTAAATCATGATGCCCCCGATGACGATCCCCGCTGAAACCAAGGCATCGCTCAACAAATGAAGATATGCGCTCTTGATATTGATATCTTTTTCCCTTTCCCGGAAAAAAAGCAGTGCGGTTACGCTGTTGATAACAATCCCAATACCGGCAACGATGGCGATTGTTATGCCCGGCAACGGTTCGGTCCGCGGAAGAAGTGATTTGTGGACCGCTTCAAACGCTATTCCTCCGATGGAAACCAGGAGTACAACAGAATTAAATAAGGCAACCAGGATGGACGTCTTGCGATAGCCGTATGTGAACTGATCGTTCGGCTTTACTTTTAATAAGCGAAAGGCAAGTAGTGAAAGGGCCAATGTGCCGACGTCGGCCAGGTTATGTGCCGCATCCGATAAAAGGGAGAGCGAATGAATAAAAAAACCGACGATTGCTTCAATTACTACAAAAATAAAATTAAGCAAAATGCCGACTATAAACGCCGTGTTTGCTTTCGATACTGTAGCCGCCGGATGATGATGATCGTGCCCCACTTGCCCACAAAGGTACGGTGCCGGGTGAGTAGTTGAATGAGATTTCTGATAAATACCAGTTGTTGCAACATCGTTACGGTAAGATCTTTCATAGGCAAGAGTTAGACTAACAAAGAAATTTTACACCGGCTCCGCCTCGGATACCGATACCCCAGCGCGGATATTAAGATGCGACCGAACCTATAAAATTTGCTTGGATCGAATGGTCACGATAGATCGTTGTCCTCCTTTGGGGGTACTGCTTGCCTGCCGAAGCTCGGCATAAGCAGGGCACGCGCCATCTCATTGCTTCACAATGACGGCTTGGCCATAGATTGTTTTCTTTTTCTTCCCTTGAATTGAGGTATGACAGATCGCGAAAATCTGCGTGATTTAACCTTTCATTTACGTCATTTTGGCTTTTAAAAGAAGGCTAAGGCTGTCGGATTGGCGTAAATCATTGTAGGTACAACAATTGATATGAGATTAGGCATTCGAGGAAGAAACCATGAAAAACACATTGAAATTTCCGCAGGAATTAATGACGAGTATTGATACGATGAATACGCTGAACGGAGGCACAAGCCAACCCCTCGTGCGTTTCCAGAAGTTCCAGACCTATCATCAAATCACGCTTCGCGTGCCCGGTATTAAATTCGACAACGTTAAGATTGAAGTCAATAACAACCAGTTAATGATTTATTACTTCACACCGGTTGTCTCTCAGGAGAAAGCATTGAAATTTCCGAAAGTGCTTTACAATAACAGCATTCCTTACTTTGTCGATGTCAACAATATAGTTGCCAGCGAACAAGAGTCAGCGTTAATTGTGAAGCTTCCATTTAACGAATTCGCTGAAGGCTATCACCGGGATATCTCTGTTTCTCAATAAAATGAATTGCCATGGCCTTCAGACCATGGCAATTTTGCTGTAGTGTGAACGGGCTTTAGCCCAATCTAATCAATAATTGCCTGGTAGGTAAGGATCTTGAACCGGTCGCCGATATTCCAGTAAGGAGTATTGTACATGTTGGTGAAGATCATGCCTACCAGTTTTTCTTTCGGGTCGGCCCAGTAATGGGTATTGAATGCTCCACCCCACGAGAATGAGCCAACGGAATAAATCGATTGGTAATCATTCTTTTCCGTTTCCAATCCGAACCCCAGTCCGAACTGATTCGTCATCGGTGGTTGAATCTGGTTGGTAAGCATCAGTTCTACCGTCTTGCGACTAAGTAAACGTATGCCGTTATACTCACCTTTGTTGAGGAACAGTTGCAAGAACCTGCCGTAGTCTTCCACCGTGGAGCTAAGGCCAGCGCCACCCGAAAAATATTTTCCGGCAAGTGTGGGGTAATCAGGATTGACTCCATCATACGCGGAATTACTTACCTTCACGATTACGCCGTTTTTACTTTGGTAAAGACTTACCAATCGTGCATGCTTTTCTTTGGGTAAATAGAAATAGGTATCGTTCATACCGAGTGGCTGAAAGATCCGTGTGCGTAAGAATTGATCGAATGACATTCCCGAAACCACTTCAACCAGGTAGCCCAGCACATCGGAGTTGAGTCCATACGTGTAGGCTTCACCCGGCTGATGCTTCAGAGGAAGGCCACCCAATATTTTCATTTTGTCACCCAGCACCATGTTATCGTTGCCAATGCCACTCGGTACTTTTGCTTTCGCATAAATCGCCTTGAACTCCTGGCTGCCAATGCTGGCGTAATCGATCCCCGATGTATGAGTAAGAAGTTGACGGATGGTGACTTCTCCTTTTGCTGGTATTGTGGTGTAGGAGGTGTCGGACCAGTTCAGGTTGGTCATTACGCGCGGACTCTTGAATTCGGGAATGTATTTTGAGATGGGTTCATCCAGCAAAAATTTACCCTCTTCAAAGAGCATCATCACCGCCAGACTGGTAATGGCTTTTGTTTGTGAGGCGATTCGGAAGATATCATCTTTTCTGAGGGGAGTTTGTTTTTCGGCATCACTGTAGCCAAATGCTTTGTGATATACGATCTTACCATTTCGTGCGATAAAGACCACCGCACCGGGTATTTGTTTTTTACTTACATAATCATTCATTACCTGGTCAATGCGAGCAAGGCGCTCTGGCGACATTCCATTTTCAGTTGGCTTGCCAGGAACCAAGGTTTGTCCGGTGGCCAGTAGTGAGTAGAAGATCAGATAGGAAATAGTTGACAGTGTTTTCATATTATAGATTTTTGTATTGACTAGAATTTGAATTTAATGATCATCGGTACTATGTTGCGATTGACCTGATTACCGATTACCGGTTACATGATTACCCGATCACCGATTACCATCGGTTCGCTAGCGTTGCAAAATAGCCACCACACCCATCCCCCCGCCGGTACAAACAGAAACCAATCCCCGTCCACTGCCTTTCTCTTGGAGCAATTTAGCCATTGTGCCCACGACACGCGATCCTGTTGCTCCAAATGGATGACCGAGGGCCAGGCTTCCACCTTTCACATTCATCTTGCTCCGGTCAATTGGACCCAGTGCTTTGTCCAATCCAAGTTCCTTGCGGCAATACGCTTCGCTCTCCCATGCCTTTAATGTAGAGAGAACCTGGCCGGCAAAAGCTTCGTGGATTTCATAGAAGTCAAAGTCTTGCAAAGTCAAACGATTTCTCTTGAGCATTTGTGCAACGGCTAATGTTGGTGCCATCAGCAGGCCGGCGCCATGAACATGATCAACGGCAGCGGACTGTGCATCGTGGAAGAATGCTTGCACAGGAAGTTGATGCTGACGGGCAAACTCTTCCGACGCAAGCAAGACAGCCCCCGCCCCGTCGGTGAAGCCAGTACTGTTGCCCGCAGTCATGGTACCCTGATCACTTTTATCGAACGCCGGTTTCAGTGTTGCAAGTTTGGACATCGTCGTATCACCGCGAACGTACGTGTCGCGGGAGACGCCTTTAAATGCTACGAGGAGGTCATTGTAG
>JANYKP010000056.1 GCA_025358195.1 Cyclobacteriaceae bacterium | reverse complement strand
CGCGCAGGTCCGCGTACGACCTCGGCCATGCGACAGGCTCGACGTCGGGAGCGAACTCCGAGACGTCAGCGATGGGCGGCAGGTACAGGCTCGCGAGCGGGATGTTGGCCTCGATCGCGGTCCAGCTCACGCCGTCCGTCTTCTGTTACGTTGGTAAGGTCCTGAATAAGCTGGTTCGGACTGCCGGTTGTTCTCATTTTTACGAGGGAGCGGTGAAAATCATCTTCCAGAGTTTCCTGACGGATCAGATCATATAAACTTCCGTTCAGAGAAAATGCACCCCGGTGCTCAACAGTAAATGTATTTGTTCTATAGTGCGCCTTGACCTGTTTTTTTGTGCCTTCCAATATGACTTTTGATTTGTTGATCAATACGATGTCATCACACAAATCTTCTACGGTCTCCATGCGATGGGTTGAGAAAATGATCGTGGAGCCTTTTTGCTTGAGTTGGAGAATTTCGTCTGTGATGAGTTGGGCATTCACGGGGTCGAATCCGGAAAACGGCTCGTCCAGAATAATAAGTTTTGGTTCGTGCATGACCGTGCTGATGAACTGCACTTTTTGCGCCATACCTTTTGAGAGATCCTCAACCTTTTTGTTCCACCAGTCCTTGATCTCAAATTTCTCAAGCCAAGCCTTAATCTTTGATACCGCCTCACTTTTGCTGAGGCCTTTGAGACGTGCAAAGTAGATGAGCTGCTCACCCACTTTTAATTTCTTATACAGACCTCGCTCTTCCGGCAGATAGCCGATTACGCCGACATGATCGGGGTTGAGTTTTTGACCGAAAATGGTGATCTCTCCACCGTCAGAATTAATAATCTGGTTAATGATACGGATGAGCGTCGTTTTACCAGCCCCGTTGGGGCCTAATAGTCCGAAAATTGATTTTTCAGGAACAGTAATATCAACCTGGTCGAGCGCGGTATGATTCGCATACCGCTTGGTCACTCCTCGGGCAACAAGCGCTTCCACAATCTTAATTGTTAAAAATTTAAAAAGATAAGTAGCAAAACTAGAAGGATAATTACAAGAAGCCAATGCCAGGAAAGGGGCTTTCGTAAAAATTCCTGTTCTAAAAAGGAGGCTTCTTAGTTCGTTTTTTCTTTAAAAATGATCTTTCCCATCGAAACATCCAGATCGAATGTAAGAGCGTTCCTGGGATTGCTGGAATACGCTGCATTGGCGTATGTATTTTCACTGATTCTCCGGAGATTTTTTGAAAGTTTTACACTGCACAGCCAGGATTCATTGATCTTCACCATGACGGGTACAGTTTCTTCTGGTAAGAGAATGATCATATTTCCAGCGCCAACACTTCCTTTCACGGAAGGTGCATGGTCTGGCCTGTTGCTGAAATCCAAGAAGATATTTCCAAAACCAACTTCGGCGATGACGACTTTGGAGCGGGAAAGATTGAGTTGCTTCACGTTGAGAGAACCGAGGTCAACTTTTACGTAGAAGGTGTCCATTTCTACTTTGTTCTCTATACCGGAGGCATAGGTCACGTTCACGTCTGCACTGCCCGTATTGATCTTCAGTCGTTTGATGGCTAGACCGGAGAGGTCAACGTTGGCGTTACCGAGCCCATAATCAAGATTGAGTGAATAGGGCTTGGTATCGGTGAGGTAAACTTTCCAGAATTTATCGGATATCCGCTCCTCACCGCCAAATACCTGATAGGAGATTTTTTTGCTTACCCCTTTCTGACCTTCTTGCTCCAGTGCAAGTTTTACAAAACAGATCGCATTCTTCACCTCGTTGCTGAACGTGTGAGCATACTCCTCCAGGTTTTGATTACTGTAAATTGTAAAGAGCTCGGAAGTCTGGCCAGGCCGGATAAAACAATTACCGGTCTTGGCCCGGAGGCATACGTCAACCGTGCTGCAGCTTTCCTGGTTGTCGACCGTGAACTGTTTTTTCATTTGGCCGACGACCGCCCCTGCGCTTATCAAACCCACAAATGCCAAGACTAAGGTTTTCCCCATGCCTATTTCCAATACGATTGTTAATCGCTAAGGTTAACCGGGTGAAAAAATCGTTAATTAAATGTTAACAATCACCCGTAATTGGTCATAAACGAGCCGGCCCCCGAAAGGTTGGCTAAATTCTTGAGGGAACGGCGATTTTTTATTCCTGATTAAAATACTCCTTCATTCGCTCAAAAAAGCCCTTTTCAGAGCTATCCGGATGCGGCTGGAAATTCGGGGACGGACGCAGACGCTCGAGCGTTGCCTTTTCTTCGCTGCTCAGTTTCTTGGGTGTCCAGACATTGATATAAATGAGTTGGTCGCCGGTACCATATCCATTGAT
>JANYKP010000535.1 GCA_025358195.1 Cyclobacteriaceae bacterium | reverse complement strand
GGGCGCCTACACCAATGAGGACAGGCTCGTGGATTTCAGTGCAAATATTTCAGCGACGAATTGGCCGGATGGAAATGTGGAAATGGCGCAAAAATTTTTTAAGGCCGGTCTTTATAACCTGTACGATAAGCTAGACCTGATCAGCGAGGGCATCCAGGTAAATCACAAAAAGAAATTTATTTTTTTCGAATTTGATTCGCGAATTAGCGGGGATCGTAGAAAGCAGGGATTTCAGGAACCTGTTTTGAAGTACACGTTTATTCAGTACCTCGTTGAACCTAATCGCACACTGGTCTTTTCCTTTACCTGTCCGAAAGATCGTAAGGAAGAATGGCAGGGGACTGCGAGGGAGGTGATGAAGAGTGTGAGGGTGAGGTGAGAGGCTGGTGCTGGGTACTGGTCACTTGGTTTTCAACGCGTGTTGTCGTGGTATAAATTTGAAATGGCTCGTATTCGAGTCGAACCTTCTGAAGTACCTACGGACAGACAATCTCTATTAGGCGAGTAGTCAGGTTTTCCATATAAAGCACTCACTCCAAAACTTTTGATTTTATAATCTAACCCCTATCTTTCAATCTTCAATGGAATTATACACCGAAGATTACTTTATGCGCGAAGCAATGAAAGAAGCTAACAAGGCTTTTGACGCTGGTGAGGTACCCGTAGGAGCGGTAATGGCTTGTCAAAACAAAATTATAGCGCGCACACACAATCAAACTGAACAACTCACTGACGCCACCGCGCATGCCGAAATGTTGGCGGTGACCGCGGCTGAAAATTATTTGGGCTCCAAATACCTGACGGAGTGTATACTCTATGTCACCCTGGAGCCGTGTGTAATGTGCGCGGGTGCTCTTCATTGGGTTCAATTGCAGAAACTGGTTTATGGCGCTTCCGATTTACAGCGCGGCTATACGTTGGTGAATGCACCTTTGCTTCACCCAAAGACACAGGTAGTAAAAGGTGTAAGAGGCGAGGAGAGCAAAAAGTTGATTGACCGTTTTTTTAAAAGGATCAGAGAAAAATAGTAACATTGCAGTATGAGCATGGAATTAAAAGGAAAGGTTATCCAACTGTTACCGGTGCAAACGGGTATGGGCAAAAAGGGCCAGTGGAAAAAACAGGAGTTTATTGTGGAAACGCAATCGCAGTATCCCAAGAAAGTGTGCCTCTCTACCTGGGGCGATAAAATCGACCAGTTCAAAGTGGCCGAAGGTGATATTGTCAATATTTCGGTGGACTTGGAAAGCCGTGAGTACAATGGACGCTGGTACACGGAGGCACGGGCGTGGAAAATTGAAAAAACCGGTAGTGCTGGTAATGGCGGTGCGCCTACTTCCGATCCCATTGGGGACGAGCCATTTGCTGCCAGCACATCGTCAACCGACGACCTTCCTTTTTAGAATAATTTAGTGGCTGTTAAGCTTTTGCTTTTTTTCGGCCGTCATCCACCCGTTTGCCGTTTTCGTGCTTGCCGAGGATGGTAACGTCTTTGGTTGTCTCGTACTGCTTGGCCGCCTGCATCATGGCCTGTTCGCTATCGCGAATGATGATAGTGCCTGATTTGGCGCCTTTGTTGCGGATTTCAATGTAGAATCCGTCCTTCTTCTTTTTCGGTAATACGGGAGGTCTGCCCATGAATTATAATTGATTAGTGATTTCTGCTTTCTGCTTTCAGGTCAATATCTTCAAAACCGGTTTTTTGTCATAAAGTTCCGCTCGTAATCGCCTTTGGTGGACTTTGGGTTTTGAAGGCGCAAAGATAGCGTTTTTCTTTTGCTTTGTTCTGACTTTTGATGGTGTGTTTCCAATGGTGCAATTAATTGGACTTTAGTCCGATGAGCTCATTTGAAATGTCCGGTGTTCCTGCAGCTGACCTATATCCTTTCCCGTAACTTTTTCGGCAACTTTTCAAGCGCCATTTCATAAGATTTTTGCACATAGGTCTTCCATTCCTTCGGAGTGAGCGACTGAAGATTGTGGACCATCACCCAATAATACCGCGCTACATAAGGCGCAGGAATGATGCCTTCCCGTTCAATTAGTTCACCGAAGTCTTCCGGTGTGGCCTTGAACGAAATATTTTGAGCCCCTTTCAAACTGGTGGAACAATACATTTTTGCACCGATTAGATAACACAAATCATTTCCCCATTTGATGTCCTGGGTAGTGCCCTTCAAACTCATGCAAAGTTTTTCGAGTTCGGCGGCATCCATAAAATTTATTTCAAATACGAAGGTAACTTCACGCCACTCTTAAGAACAGGGTCGGGTTCTGCCGGCATTCTAAAAAGTTTCAATGGTTGAACGCCTGCCCAAATGTCGAGTGTGTAGTCCTCTTCATCATCTTTGGGCGGGCCGGTACGAACTTTTGCAGACGCTTCACTTATTTTGAAAGCCACAACCATGGTTGCTTTCCACTCACCGTCATTTGGCTTGCGTACTTCCGCCCACCTGCCGGGACACATTTTTTCTGTGAAGACCTCAAGTACCTTGTACAACGTTTCCTTGTCGGTAACCACTTCCGGCTCGCCAAAAATTACAACTGACCGATAGTTAACAGAATGATGAAAGGCCGAACGCGCCAGCACCAGTCCATCGATCGACGTGACGCTGATGCAGACAGGAAGTTTTTTGGACGCCAGTTCACGCATGTAAAAACTCCCCACACTGCCATGAACATAGAGCACATCATCGATTCTACAAAAACCCGTGGGGATTTGAAACGGCTGCCCATCCCTTGAGTAGGCGAGGGTACAAAACAATACTTCATCCAGGATCGAATAGATCACATCTTTTTCATACACGCCCCGCTTGGGAAGACGTGTTATTTCTGTTTTGTCAGTGATGGGGAATTGGGGTGCCATTTTACTTGGATTTTCGTCTGATTATAAAACAATCCATAAAGCGTTCCATTCCAACTTTGGGATAATACTCCACTGCTGCCGGAGCAGCCAGTAATATCAAAGACGTATTTTCTCCCGACACTTTATGCGTTTCTTCGATGAGTTTTTTTCCGATTCCTTGCCGTTGAAAAGCCTCATCTACCGCCAGGTCAGAGAGATAACAGCAAAAAGAAAAGTCGCTCATGGCCCGGGAAACGCCCACCAGGAGGTTCCCCGACCAGGCCGTGATTATAATATTGCCATGTTCCAGCATTTTTTTTATCCGATCTGGCTCATTGACAGGTCTACGTTTATCAAGTGTGGAGCGTGTTAACAAGTCGATGAATTCTTTTACAGAAATCTTCAAATCATTTCGGTAAACAATCCTATTCATACATTATTGTGTTACGATATTTTCAGAATGATCTTTCCAAACTGGACACCCTCTTCCATTCGGGCAAAGGCATCATTGACCTGAGCAAAGGGAAATATTTTATCGACCACCGGTTTGATTTTGTGTTTATGAATGAAGTCGATCATAGAAAGAAATTCATCTTCCGTACCCATCGTGGTGCCGAAGATGGAAAGTTGCTTCCAAAACAATGTCCGGGGTGAAATAGCAGGGATATCCCCAGCGGTCCTTCCAAAGATGACGACCCGGCCACCTGGCAAAGCAAGGTCAAGCAAGGCCGGGAATTGTTTGCCGCCAGCACTGTCAATAATAATGTCAAACCCTCCGGCGTGTTTTCTGATTTTCTCCACCCAGTCTTTTCCTTGTAATTGAACCCTGCTAATGCCCCCAGTTCGATTCCTTTCTTTAACTTTTCCTCCGTACCGGATGTAATAAAGACCTTCGCCTGAAAGGCTACCGCAAACTTTAATGCCCACGTTGCAGCTCCGCCGCCAACACCTGTAATCAATACTTTTTCTCCCGGGCGCAGACGCGCTCTACTGAAAAGTGCGCGGTACGCCGTAAGGCCGGACAAAGGCACAGCAGCAGCTTCTTCAAAAGAAAGATGAGCCGGTTTTTCAACTACTTGCTTGGACGAAATCACCAGGTATTCACTAAACGTGCCGGCATCAGGAAAACCAAGAAACTTAAAGGCATCCGATTGTACGAGCGGGTTTTTTCCCCAGCCAATACCTGGATTCATTATCACTTCCTGGCCGATAAGGTTTCCATCAACCGCTTCGCCAACGCTATCGATGATGCCGCTGCCGTCTGAGCCCAGAATGATTCCGAAAGCGGAAGGAATGGCCTGTTCTTTCTGAATCCAGAGATCGCGATGATTGAGCGCCGCTGCCCGAAGCTTCACGAGCACTTGCCCCCTGGAAGGAATAGGTGTAGCAACCTCCTCAAAACGCAACGGTAAGTTTTTCTCTTTGAAGAGAGCAGCTTTCATACAATGATCTAGGCGGATTGAATGGCTATATTTTTACAATATAATTCCATCCATGCGTGTCTGGCTCCTGGCCTGTTCGCACATCCAGCAGTTTATTTTTCATTTTCTGCTGAATGCTATTCGACTCGACTTTGGGCAGTTGATAGTCGGTTCCATGGATGTTGATGACGGCAATCGGTGCTACAACGGCGGCGGTCCCGGCGCCAAACGCTTCCGTCAGTGTCTTATTTTTGTAACCGTCTTCCAGTTCATCGATGCTGATTCTTCTCTCTTCCACCGCCATTCCTGCTTCACGGGCCAGCGTAAGGATGGAGTCACGCGTGATGCCGTCCAGGATGGCCGTGCTTAGCTTTGGCGTAATGAGTTTTCCATGGAGAACAAACATTACATTCATCATGCCTACTTCGTCAATGTATTTATGTTCTTTGTGGTCAGTCCACAGTACCTGGTCGAAGCCTTCCTTCCTGGCCACTTGCGTGGGATAGAACGCACCGCCATAGTTGCCAGCACACTTTGCGAAGCCGGTACCACCTTCTGCTGTGCGTGTATAATGATCTTCTACTTTAAGGCGGAAAGGTTTGTTGTAGTACGGTCCGACCGGGCTTGTCAAAACCACAAACTTGTATTGGTCTGCTACTTTTACTCCCAATCGGGATTCAGAAGCAAACACTAACGGACGAATATAAAGAGAGGATCCCTCAGAAGTCGGCACCCAGTTTTTATCCACTTCGATCAACGTATGCAGTGACTGAATGAACATATCAAAAGAGATGGTAGGCATACACATGCGATCGAGCGATTTGACCATACGATCATGGTGCTTGTGTGGCCGGAAAATATTGATGCTGCCGTCACTCATTTTGAATGCTTTCATGCCTTCAAAAATGGCCTGTCCATAATGTAAGGCGAGAATCGCTGGTGTCATTTTCAATTCACCAAAAGGAACGATGACAGGCTCGCTCCATTTTCCCTCACTCCAATCGGAAAGCAACATATGGTCGGAAATGTATTTCCCAAACTCCAGATTGTTGAAGTCGGTTTCAGATATGCGCGACTGATTTGTTTTTTGTACGGAGATTGAATCAGTAAGTGTCATAACGTTAGTTTTCGTCGAATGTAAAGGTATTTAAAAGTTGGGTGTGTTTTCGGAGGTGATTTTGATAAAATGCTCTGAAGGGTCATTATTTCGATGATCTTCTTTTCATGGCCGCGGCGATTTTAGCAGACCCATCATCTTTTCGCTGTTCCAATGCGTGGATGATCCGCTCATGATTTTCCTCGTCCCTGTTTTGGGAGAGTTTATACGATGCTTCTATTTTGGTAATGGCTATCTCAAAACCCACGATGCCACGGATCTCCGTATCTAAAAACTTGTGAGACATTGTTTCAACCGAAACCGGGTGGGAGGATTCTTTTTCGTACGTGTGAACTAATTTTCTCAACGATTCCAGCAGCGCCTCACCCTCTACGATCTTGATTTTTCCGGATACATGCACGGCGATGTAATTCCAGGTTGGTACATTTTCATGGTCGTACCAACTGGAGGAAACGTATGCATGAGGACCGGTAAAAATGACCAGGACATCAGGGTTCGATTCAATGTATTTCCATTGGATATTTCCGCGGGCCACATGACCAGTCAATGTGTTCCCATCTTCGGTAAGAATCATTGGAATATGCGTGCCCCATAATTTGCCATCCACATGACTGACCAGTATTCCAAAACCATTTTCACGGATGAAATTCCTAAGCTCCTCCGGGTTGTCGTTGCGAAATGATTTTGGTGTGTACATATCGGCTATTTTGAAAGGGTCCTGAGTATTTCAGTCATTCTTACGAGGTGGTGGTCATCATGCTCGGCATCAAACCAAGCCAGATCAACGGGTGTCATCTCCATTTTTAAGCGTGGGTGAAGCGAGGATTTTTTCAAATCTGCTTCCAAAAGTGAATTATATTTTTTTATGTTTTCGGTTCTTGTTGTGTAAAACAGATCCAGAACCTTTTCTATCGGCCATGGATTGTAGTCCTGTGGCTCAAAGACAGCCGGTGACAGAACGGACACACCCGAAGTCATTTCGTCCAGGCGTTTGTTGGCAATCCTATCCACCTCCGCCAGGTGCCCGATGTTTTGCTTCATAGACCATTTATTATCAAGTCGTGTAGCAAGAATCTCTTCGGAAACACCTTTTACTTTCGCCTCCATCCGGACAATGGTGCCACCCAGTCGTTCCAAATAATAGGGAAGCATTACGGCGGGAAGACCGAATTTCAGGTTGCGTTCAAACCAGGGGAGTGGCTTCATATTATGGAAGAATTATTTGCGGTGCGTGATGGACGGGAAAATTAACAGAGCGGGCGAGAAAACACATTTTATTAGCATCGTGATGAAGAGCGCGCGCCTTTTCAATCATCTCAACCGATCTCACGGTTACAATGGGTGTCAACGTGATTTCCTGAAACTGACCGCTTCCATCAGCATTTTCAACCATCGTGGCAGAAACATTGTCAACGTATTTTTCTACAACAACATTATTTACTGAACATAAATGCAAGTACCACAGCATGTGACAAGCAGCAGAGGCAGCAACAAAGCTGTCTTCGGGACAGTATCGATCCTTATCTCCCCGAAAGGAGGCGTCAGAGGACCCCAGCATATCCGGTTTGCCGGAAATCGAGATAGTATGCTGACGGTCATATGCTGTATACTCGGAAGTGCCTGTGCCGCGATTTCCAGTCCAGGTTACCGTTGCTTTATAGTGATGCTTCTTTTTCATACCCATTTATAAAAACCTTACCGATCATATACAACCTGGCCTGCCCGCTTATTTCAACTCGGTCTCGCTTCCATTCACATATCAAATGCCCTCCTCGGGGTGATAGTTGAATTGCCTGGAGTTTGCTTTTCCCCAGGACGTTTGCCCAATAAGGTGTCAATGAAGTATGCGCTGAGCCCGTTACCGGATCTTCGTCCACGCCGGATTGGGGCCCAAAAAATCTTGAAACAAAATCAACCGTGTCGCCCTTGGCG
Source organism: Cyclobacteriaceae bacterium (assembly GCA_025358195.1). Classification (GTDB taxonomy): domain Bacteria; phylum Bacteroidota; class Bacteroidia; order Cytophagales; family Cyclobacteriaceae; genus ELB16-189. The sequence continues at coordinate 2,608 of JANYKP010000535.1, read as the reverse complement.
GTAACGATGATGCCACGGGCATTGATTTTAGCAAGTTGAATGAGATCAGGACGAAGATTTTTTATTTGACTTTCATTTTCAAACACGAGCAGGTAGTCAGTCTTTCCTTTCAGCGCCTTGATGGGTTTTTTGTCAAAACCGTTCGTCAGTTCGGCTGATAACGGCACTTCCGCAAGGATGTCGGTTGGAAAATTGAGTGTCAACAGGTTACCGTTTTTGGTTACCGTCAACGGGCCGCTGCGTGAGTTGAAAATAATGCGGTTACCTGGATAGCCGTCGTGGTTGAACAACACAAAGGCCGTTGCCAGCGTGGCATGTCCGCATAAGTCAACTTCAACTGCCGGTGTGAACCAACGTATACGAAGGCCGTCTTTTTCGTTGACGAAAAATGCTGTTTCAGTCAGGTTGTTTTCCAAAGCGATATTTTGCAGAATGTCATCCGGAAGCCAGGCGTCCAGCGGACAAACAGCGGCCGGATTTCCTGCGAAAACTTTATCTGTAAAGGCATCTACTTGATAAATGTTGATGGTCATAAATTCTTAAAAGAGCGAAATGGTTTTCAAATTCTTGATGAGTGACTTTATACCCTCAAGAGGACGTAAGGGCATGGACTTTAGTTGATACCCCCGGTTCACAAAATAAATTCCGGCGATGGTAACAAGAATCGCAATTCCGATGCGGGTATTTAATTTTTCATCCAGGATCAGCCAGCCTAAGATTACGGCAACGATCGGGTTGATATAGGCGTAGAGTGAAACAATGGTCATCGGTAATTTTTTGATGGCATACGAATAGCAGGCATATGCTGCGACGGACCCGACCAAAATCATATAGATCAAAGAATAAATAACTTCCGTTGACCAGTGGATGGAGCTGTAGTCATCCAGCACCAGGCTGAAGGGGATCAACATCAAGCCACCAAAGAGCATCTGAAGACCCGCGTTGAGAAAGGGATTGGAGTTATGGTTTTTCTTCTTGATCCAGATGCTTCCAATCGCCCAACTGAGGTTGGCCATGAAAATCAAGACAATGCCGGTCCGGTAATTGGAATCGGAGAATTCCGTGAGGTGTTCACCAAAAATCATGACGATGCCACTCAGGCCGGTCACCGCCCCGAGCACGATCAGCCAATTGGGTCGTTCGTCTTTGCTTACGATCAGGTTGATGAGAATTGTCCAGATAGGCATGACAGAGCAGATGACAGCGGCCACGCTGCTTGAAATATACATTTCGGACCAGCCTACAACACTGATGCCGAGGGTGATCATGAGAAACCCACAAATAGCCTGGTTGATCAGCGTTTTTTTGTCCGGCCACGATGCTTTGCCGGCAGTGAGCATAAACACGACGAGGATCGGTCCGGCAATGAGAAATCGAATCATCGAGAAAAGAAAAGGTGGGAATTGGGTTACACCAATCCGCAGGGCGAGATAAGTCGTACCCCAAATGATGCACACCGCTCCCAAAGCGAAATAGGCGAGAATGTTTTTTTGATTGTTCATGAAAGCGTTAAAATTTCCAAAGGTTGTTGTAGTTCATTTTCCGGCGACAGCCGTTTGCCGGATCATCCAGGGACAGCACATGCCTTATAAAATCGAGTATTGCAATGCAAACGCGACGATACCGATTATAATTCCGATTAAAATGATCCATTTTCTTCTTGTTTTCATGGCGCGAAATAAAGGCCAAATTTTCTCTTAAATACGGATATAAAACAGTTTCAGTTTTGTATATTTTGACCAGATCAGTTTGTGGGACCCTTGAACCTTGACCCTTGAACCTTGAACCTGTAATCTGTAATCAATGCGCCCACTGCATACTCACTGTAAACATCAGTGCGTTTTTTTTAGGATTGGCAACTTCATCGGAGGTCTGTATCATCACGAGTCCGGTAACTCCAGCGCTTACAAAAAAATGATCCACCACTTTGATCCGGCTGTAGGCCACATTTAAGCCGGTAGACCAGTACGAGGAGTGATCAAAAACGCTGTTGTTGTGCCACAAGGAAGTGATAACATCCAGGTGTTTGCCAAAATATAATAAACGAATCCGGTTGACCCAATCCCGCTCTTCTGGCTCAAGGACCAAATTTCCAAACAAGCTCATGTGCTCCACAGAAAAGTTTTGATTGAGCCGGACAGTGGTTGTTAAAATTGAAACGATGTCGGAACCACGATCGGCAATGCTATTCGCTTGTTCCAAAAACGATCCGATGGAGGGTGTCACGGTAACCTTTTCCGAAAGCTTGAAATTTTTGTAAACGGTAAGCAACGCAAAATTATAAAAGGTGTTGTGATCCCGGAGGTCATGACCTTTGAAAAGGAGAAATCCCCATTTCTTGCGGTCATAGGTGAAGTTGACATCACCGGTGGGGTTATCGCTCCCTACGCGTCCACCGAAACTGAAGATGCCCTGGTTGTGAAGACGCGCTGTCAGTCTCCAATGTGACCGGGGCTCCGAGATTGTTTTTTTTACCGAATCAATAGAATCCAGTGGTGCCGCAGAACAGCACACGTTTAGTAAAACCAACAATTGAATGGAAATAATCAGCGTTTTCATTTTTTTGTGCTTCCGATGTTTGAATGACACAAAGCTTTACCAATCGGAC
>JANYKP010000488.1 GCA_025358195.1 Cyclobacteriaceae bacterium | reverse complement strand
GAGTTTTCTCCGAATGACCAGAATTCTTATGTTTCGAGATACTTTGGGGATAAGCTTCTCGAAAAAGAGCTCGAATTATATATCGGTTGGGGTTTCCTGCAAAAGATATGTGCATAGGCAAGAGCCTTAAGGCTGGGGTTAATCTCGCGATACTGTTAAAAGGCTTTAGCCCAAAGTGAGTAGTAACCGCGACAAATTGAAATGCACCCAAAATAAGAGAAATTAATTGTTCATGCACGATCCTACGCTACAACCTGCCGTAAAAAGTTATCCGGAGCGTTTATTTGGTTTTATACCGTTACCCTTGTGGCTTTCTGTTCTTCTCTTTTGGGAAATAATCTTTCTTATTGATTATCTTCTTACACTTTCCTTGCCGGGTGGTCACGAGCACATCCAGGTCTTTGGTTTGATTACTTTGTTTTTTGCGTCCATTTGCGTCGGCACAATTTATTGTTCGAGAGTATTTCACGGCTTATATGGCCATCTCAGCTTTTTTATTGATGAGTCCAAAGAGATACTGTTCCCCTTTTTTCATGAGCAATTAAAGAAATGCTATCAAGGGATCTGGCCACTCGTGGCGGGCATCGTATGTGCGACAGTCGCTTTCTTCAGTTTTCAAAAATTCATCATTTCCCTTAGTCCGACAGACCCTTCAATCGTTGCCTTGCGTGTCGCTTATATTTCCCTGGGCTTCTTTTTTCTGGGCATTGCCTTGTGGGCATTGGTGAGCGCCATCCGGATACCCATACGATTCACACATTTTAAAATTAAAGTTAGCACGCACCAGTTTGCCGGCAATGGGCTGCAAGCGTTGGGTGCGGCCTTTTTCAAGATGTCTCTTTCCATTGCCGTCACGTTTCTGATGGTTGTGGCTACGGCCATTGCATCCCCTTATAGCAAAGACCCGGTTGTTTTGATTTGGCTGGGCATGGCCGCGCTGTTGATTTTCGGATTTTTCATTCTTCCCCAAGTTGGCATACACCAGATCATGGCTTTTGAAAAAAATAACCGGATGCAAGCGTTTTCAACCCACCTGGAAGACGCGATGGAAAAATCGTTAAAAGATCCATCATCTGAGAACATGCAACGTCTCAGAGAGCTTTTTGAATTGCAACAGCACCTGAAGAGTATGAACGAATGGCCCTTCGATGTGAACTCTTTGTGGCAATTGATCTCGGCGCTGCTAATCCCTTTGGCACTAGCTACCTTGGAAATTATTTTTTGAAACTATTTGTCATGTTCTTGAACCACATAGGGACATAGATAATAGGATGATTTACTCAGCTGGAAACTATGTGCTCTATGTTTCTATGTGGTTAAGTATTTTATTATTATTAAAGATGACAAGCAGGTTCAGAAGTATGCATGCAATCATCAAAGCAAATAGCCAAGGTATCTTATGTGTGTGTATGGTGTCTGTTCGATTAAGAAGGAGTCGCCAAAGCCCTAAAGTTTAATACACACATTCTTCGACTCTGTAAAAAACCGCAGCGCCTCCCAGCCACCTTCTCTTCCTACACCCGATTGTTTCATTCCCCCAAAGGGTGTTCGAAGATCGCGGAAGAGCCAGCAATTGACCCAAATGATTCCGCTCTTTACTTCGGCCGCCACCCGGTGCGCTTTTTTTAAATTATCAGTCCAGATCGTAGCGGATAGGCCATATGGGGTACTGTTGGCATACTCAATGACCTCTGTTTCTGTTTCAAAAGGCGCGATGGTCACCACAGGACCAAAAATCTCTTCCTGGTTCGTTCTGCATAAATGATTCAATCCGGCAATAACAGTTGGTTCTACAAAATAGCCGTTGGCGCAACGACCCGCTACGATAACTCTTTTCCCGCCTGTAAGGATTTTACCTCCCTCCTGCTTCGCAAGCTCAATGTAGGAGAGCACCTTGTTCATGTGCCCCTCTGAAACCAGCGAACCGATATGCGTACGTTCTTCTAACGGGTCCCCGATGACCAGTGCTTTTGTTCGTTTCACAAATTCTTCCACAAAGCGGTCGTACAAACTTCGTTCAACAAATATTCGAGAACCGCATAAACAAATTTCACCCTGATTGGAAAATGAAGATTGGATGGTCGTGCTGACTGCCTGTTCAAAATCACAGTCGGCAAAAATGATGTTGGGATTTTTTCCGCCCAACTCCAACGAAAGTTTTTTTAACATAGGAGCTGCTGTCGCGGCAATCTTTTTTCCAGTCACGGTTCCGCCCGTAAACGAAATGGCCGGAACCTCGGGGTGCTCAATGATTGACTGACCCGCTTTTGGACCGAGTCCGTGAACCACGTTCAGCACTCCTTTCGGCAACCCTGCTTCGTGGCAAAGTTCTGAAAACAAGTAGGCCGTCATCGGTGTGAGTTCGGATGGCTTGGCCACCACGGTACAGCCCGCCGCCAGGGCCGGAGCAATTTTCCAGGTGAATAAATACAGTGGCAGGTTCCAGGGAGATATACAACCTGCGACCCCCAACGGGGTGCGGGTGGTGTAGTTGACAGCTTCCGATCCGGTGATATGTGCTTCCGAGGCAACGTGAATGGCGGCCGTAGAATAAAACCGAATATTCGCTGCCGCGCGAGGGATGTCCAACGCCTTCGCTTGTTGCAACGGCTTGCCATTGTCAATGCTTTCAGCCAGCGCCAACTTTTCAAAATCGCGGTCGATGAGGTCGGCTATTTTAGAAAGTATCGTTGACCGTTTCTCCGCAGATGTCGTTGACCATGCGGGGAAAGCAGTCATGGCAGCTTCTACTGCGTTGGACACATCGATTGCATCCGAATCCGGAATGAGACTGTAGACTTTCCCTTGTGCCGGATTAAAGTTGTCAACGAAATTTCCGGAGGCAGGCCCGATAAATTGTCCGTTGATGTAATTGAGGATCTTTTGCATTTTTAAGAATTATAAAGAGCCCGTTCTTCCACCATCTACTGGCAGGTTGATCCCATTGATGTATCCGGCTGCCGGTGTAGCAAGAAAAGCAATAGCAGCAGCTACTTCTTCTGACGAGGAGATTCTTCCTGCAGGTATTTCAGAAATCATCTCTCGTGTCACTTGTTCCGTCGTCTTATTTTGCTTTTGAGAGCGGTCGAGGATGATGGCTTGGAGTCGCCCCGTCATGGAAGCACCCGGCAAGACATTATTTACGGTGATTCCGAAGGGGCCAAGCTCAACAGAAAGTGTCTTCGCCCAATTTGCCACTGCGCCGCGGATGGTGTTGGAAACTCCCAATCCCCTGATCGGCATTTTTACGGAAGTAGAAATAATATTTATGATGCGTCCGTAATCTGCTTCTTTCATCCCGGGAACCACCGCTTGAACCAATATTTGATTACACAATAGATGATTTGAGAATGCTTTAACGAATTCGTCGGTTGAGGCAGTAAGTGCAGGTCCCGCCGGAGGGCCACCCGTATTGTTTATAAGGATGTGCGCAGTTTCTTTACTCACGTATTTTTCAATGTCGGATTTGAGACGGTCGGGGAAATCAAAATCGGCTACTAAATAACTGTGGCGTTGCCCGGAGGCAGTAGCAAGGTCATGCACGGTTCGCTGCAATTTTTCCTCGTTACGTGCCACCAGGGTAATGGAAGCTCCGAGCAAGGCCAATTCAATAGCAGCGGCCTTTCCGATGCCTTGTGTACTACCGCAAACCAATGCCTTTTTACCTCTTAAATCAAGATTCATAATTGATTTTTAGTAAATATAAAAGAACCGCTAACTTTCATCTCCAATAGGGTGCATTTCAACGTATCGCGTGTAGTCCATTTGGGCTAAAGCCCATTTAATATAGTTCATAATAACCCCGGCCTTAAGGCCGGGTTATTCCGGAACTCACCTATTATGGACTTTAGTCCAACGCGACAATTTGAAATGCAATCCATCAAAATGCTCGAAACTATGGAAAAGGTTCATAAAAATTGTCAAAGCTGCGGAATGCCGTTGAAACGAGATGAGCAAAAAGGCGGTACAAATGCAGACGGAACCAAATCAATCATGTATTGCAGGCATTGCTACCAACAAGGCCAATTCACACAACCCAATCTCAGCGCAGATGAAATGAAAGAATTGGTCAAAGGAAAATTGAAGCAGTTTGGATTTCCGGGTTTTATGACCGGACTTTTTACCCGCAACATTCCCACATTGGAACGGTGGAAAGCTTCCCCGCGATCTTAGCAAATTGCCATCTTCAAATTTTCAAATCAAAACATTTTCAAATCAAAAATTATGGCCATCCGGAAACCCTTCAACCTCAACCAGTGGATCAAAGAAAACCGCGCCTTGCTAAAGCCTCCCGTTGGCAATAAAAATCTTTATGCCGATGCCGGTGATTATATAGTCATGATTGTAGCCGGACCCAATGCACGCAAAGACTATCATTATAATGAAACGGAAGAATTGTATTATCAATTAGAAGGGAGTATCACCGTGAAGATCCAGGAAGATGGGAAACCAGTCGCGATACCGCTCCATGCCGGTGATATGTTCCTGCTTCCGGCACGGGTGCCTCATTCACCCATTCGCACACCGGATTCCATTGGGTTGGTGATCGAATGTAAACGGGCAACGGCGGAAGACGACGGCTTAATGTGGTTCTGTGAAAAGTGCAACAACAAACTACATGAATATAAATTTCACCTGGACAACATTGAAAAAGATTTTATCCCTCGTTTTCGCGACTTCTATGCCTCGCTTGATTTTCGCACCTGCAAAAAGTGTGGCACGGTGATGGAGGCTGATCCAAGATTTGTGTGATCATGAAAAAAACTGAATTACAAGAGCGACTGATCAGGAATCATACCGCATTCGCGGACTTCATCCGAAGCTTGTCCGACGTGCTGGCAAACCATTCCATGCCAGGAAAATGGACACCTATTCAGCAATTGAGTCACATTGTGAAAAGTGTGTCGCCGGTAAAACTCGCGTTAAGTCTTCCGAAATTTATC
>JANYKP010000445.1 GCA_025358195.1 Cyclobacteriaceae bacterium | reverse complement strand
GGAAAAGAATATCGGGCGTTAGGAATTGCTACTGCCCTTTCCCCGCAGATCGATTTAGGAACCGAGCCGAGGTGGAACAGAATCAATGGCACGTTTGGTGAAGACCCTACTTTATCCGCAGATATGGCCAGAGCTTACGTTGACGGATTCCAAACATCTTCTGGCAGTGCAGAGATAAAGGATGGTTGGGGATATCACAGCGTGAATGCTATGGTAAAACACTGGCCAAGTGGTGGCCCTGAAGAGGGTGGACGAGATGGCCATTACGCATATGGAAAATATGCAGTTTATCCTGGTAATAATTTTAATACTCACCTGATACCTTTTCTCAAAGGTGCCTTCAATTTGACAGGAAAAACCAAAATGGCTTCTGCCGTTATGCCGTATTATACCATCTCCTACAATCAGGACACAAAATACAATGAAAATGTAGGCAATGGTTTTTCAAAATACATCATTACTGATCTGTTAAGGCAAAAGTATGGATATGATGGAGTAGTATGCACGGATTGGCGTATTACGGCAGACGAAGGAAAGACCCCGGATATTTTTGCAGGGAAATCATGGGGAGTAGAAGCTCAAACCATTGCACAGCGACACTACAAAGTTATGATGGCAGGTGTGGATCAGTTTGGCGGGAACAATGTTGCCGGTCCTGTGCTGGAGGCGTATCAGATGGGTGTTAACGAGCACGGTGAACAATTTATGCGAAAGCGAATGGAAGAGTCTGCGGTTCGATTGTTGAAAAATATCTTTCGTGTCGGCCTTTTCGAAAATCCTTATTTAGATCCACGGATCTCCACGAGTGTTGTTGGAAATGCGGAATATATGACTGCTGGGTATGAAGCACAATTGAAGTCTTTGATTCTCTTAAAGAACAAAGGCAAAATCCTACCGCTTCAGAAAAGCAAAACGGTTTACATCCCTAAGCGCATTATTCCAGCCGCAAGGGACTTCTTTGGTAACGTAACACCTGAGCGCATTGAATACCCGGTGAGCATGGATATCGCAAAAAAATACTTTCATGTAACAGAAGACCCCGCTCAGGCTGACCTGGCAATTGTCTTTGTCAAAAGTCCTGAAGGCATTACAGGTTACAGTAAAGAAGATCGGGAAAAGGGTGGCAATGGGTATGTTCCGATTTCACTTCAATACGGCCCTTACGTAGCCACTGCTGCCCGGGAAAAAAGTATTGCTGCAGGTGACCCGGTCATTGACCCAACGATTACGAACCGATCTTATAAAGGAAAAGAAATAACGGCTTCCAACGTTAGCGATCTAAAATCAATACGGGATACAAAAGTAGCTATGAAAGGAAAGCCCGTAGTGGTGGTTGTTCAGGGAAATAAACCAATGGTATTTACAGAGTTCGAAAAACAAGTAGATGGAATTTTATATGGTTTTGGTGTGATGGATCAAGCCGTGATGGATGTGCTGTCAGGCGGTGCTCAGCCTTCCGCTTTGCTTCCGGTTCAAATGCCCGCCAATATGGAGACCGTTGAACAACAATTGGAAGACGTTCCGCACGATATGAAAGTACATGTTGATACAGAAGGGAATGCTTATGATTTTGGTTTCGGTCTTAATTGGAAAGGTGTTATTAATGATAAGAGGGTGACAACCTATAAGAAGAAAGTTCCCAAATCCTGATCTCTTAAATAGTTTGAATGAAAGGCTCCCAAGGTAACTTTGAAGCCTTTTTGATTTTAGTACGCCTCCTCCTTTGGCCCATCTGGCATAAGTGTTCCGTTTCGGGACACTTGTGATCTCTCCTGCCGGCAGTCTTCCGACTGCCGATCACATTTTCATCGCGGAAATTGGCTCTGCAAAATTTACCACCCTCGATCCGGGAGAGAATTTTTTTATGGACAAGAGTCTCCATGACTTTTTTACTGCGTCCAGTGAAAAGATGTTCCGCTCATGGTCATCCAGCATAAGCAGAGATCTATCTGAGGTTGGGTGATAAATAGGTACCCTGGCCATTACTTTTTGATACACGATAAACCCTGAATAATGGGGTCTAACTCATGCCAAAAGGTAATAAAGGTCGATTCTATCCAAGCAATCCATTTAGGCCTGATAGAATATCACACCTACCCGATCAATGTGTTCCTTCAATTCCTGATGTTTAAGCTCAGGATAATACACTACATCAACAATATAAGGCAAGTCACTGTCATCAAAATCCTATCTCAATCGCAGGAGGTCTTCGAATTCAATGCCGCTATTCATGATGGCCAGATCAATATCACTTCAGGCATATTCGGTTTTTTTTGATCGGCTTCCGAAAATACGAACATCCTTAACACCGGGTATTTTTGAAAGATATCCTTAATCAGGTGGATATCGCGATCAGCAAGTCCAAACGTTTTCACAAAAACCTGGTTTGTTTTTTCAATTGATCGGCAAAAAACGAATAAACTTTTTCAATGGAAGGAAAAGTCTCACTTCGAATCTTACCCTCAGCGATTTCAAATTCTCTCCATCCTAAAGAATGCTTTTTCAAAGTTCTTAAATCGCTGAATCCAACGGATATCCTTCTGTTCCATGACCCCAAATTGATTGACTAAATTAAACTATTTCAACAATTATGCGATTGCATGTTGATGAAATCCGCTGGGACTCCCCGCATCGTTTTCAAAATGAAGATTCCAAGGGGTTAAGACTTGTAGCTAAACGTAAACCGGAGCGGGGTAAACCCACCAAAATGTATTGATTTCTCGCACCAGCTGTTGTTGAATGCAAACGAAAGTTTCAGATTCTATCACCCACGGGCAGGCCCCAGCGAAGTCATGGAATCTTCGAAAATAAAGAAGCCAAGTCTTAGGAGACTTGGCTTCGAATTTTATTGTGACCCCGCTGGGAACAGAACCTTATTTCTAAAGTGCTGATAATCAATTTCTCGTAACTACCGAATCCACTAGGTAACCGAGTTGGTCACCGAAGTGATTTGATACGATTTGTAAAC
>JANYKP010000043.1 GCA_025358195.1 Cyclobacteriaceae bacterium | reverse complement strand
TGTACAGCATGCTCAATGTTATAGGTCAGTTCACGAAAAAAATTTGTTTCAATCGTGAGGCAGGCTTCACTATCGCGCTCATAGCCAACTTCTAATTTCAGCGGCTGGTCATTTTTACGTGAGTCGATAAAGTCGCGAATCTGGTTGATGGTACTCAAGGCAATGAACTTGTCAGTCTCAATCATCTTGTCATGGGCACGTTTATCATAATTCACGACACCCTTCTGGAAACCCTGCTCCAGGCACAGAAAAAATTCAAGTGTATGTCGCGTATGTTGACCAATGGTGGATTTGCCCAAGGCAGCAGAGGGCCTGTCAAAATCCTTTTCCTCCAGCTGGAGGATGATGTCTGACAACTGATTTAAGATCGTAGTACAAGCATCTGAAAGCTGCATGGTGGCAAATTTAAAATAAAATTATTCGATTTACGAGTTCCGTTTAACCCGGGTTTAGGGTATAATTTTTTTCCATTGATGATCGCCCTTTGCCTTGAGTTCCGATTCATTTTTGTTCCAATCACTAAGCGTATTGTTTCCCCAAAAATTATAGAAGAGATACAGTTTCCCGTCAAGGATTTTATATGTTTCCGGATCAATCTTCACTTTTTCGCCGCTCTCACCCATTGCATAGGCACACCAACCGCCATATGCTGGTTCGTATTTTTCCGGTGAGGCTTTAAATTTGGTAAGGTTGTCAACATTGGCAAAAAGATAGGTCACTCCTTTAAAAGGAAATTGCAAAGTCGTTTTACCTTCGAGGGGTTTGTGATCAAAATAGCTTACCGGGTCATAGCCCTCGATAGCAATATTCTTTTTTATGTTGAAGTGCTTCCGGCGGGCATCATCACTTTGAGCAAGAACACTAGTACCAGCTGCTAACAACCAAACCAGTATCCAAAAGAAGGCTCTCATAGTGTGTCTTTTTTGATTCGTTTATTGATTCGTTTTGTCTAACGGACGGGCCCAAAGTTCGGCTGTTGTCTTAAAAGACTTTGTCGCGTTCCTTACATTTTCACCCTACTCTTCCACAATCTCCTTTAAAAAAACCCAAACCAATTCCGGTTCAAAGCCCTTCCCAATCGCGTAACGGGCTACTTTGTCGCGTTTCTTGAAAAGATTAGCCTCCTCCGTTTGAGTGAGTTTCTTTCGGATCAACTCCTTTAGCGTTTTGGTGTATTGTCCGTGATCGATTTCCAGAAGTCCTTTTTGAATACACTTCGGCGTGAGCGCGTGGGCCTCAAGCTCGTGAACGATTTTGTTGCGACCCCATTTTTTCATCCGAAACTTTCCACCGGCAAAGGCTTTGGCAAACCGCTCTTCGTTGAGAAAGCCTTCGGTAATCAATCGCGTGAGCAGTTCCTCTACATCGGTCTTAAACAACCCGTATTCATATAATTTATTCCGCACCTCCCTGTGCGAACGCTCCTGGTAGGCGCAGTAGTGTGAAATCTTTTCAAAGGCCTGCGCCGGTGTGTATTTTTTTTTGATGGCAGAACCTGAATGCTGGGTGCGCGTCATCTCTCAAATATCCGAACCCCGGTTGCCAGAACCAAGCAGCCAGAAACCATAATCCCAGCCTACGCGAGAAGCTTCGACTGGCAAGCGAGACGATTCGGATGGCAATCAGAAATTCCTATCCCTTTACCAGTCCCTTATTTTTCAGAATACTAGTCAAAAACTTCCGCTCATTTTCGGTATTGAAAATTTTGAAGGGAAGGTGAATGAGCTGTGCTTTATTTACAAACAACAGGTAATAATCTTTACCTACCTCCGCACTTTTTATTTGGTCCCACTTGAGCGGCATCCCTTCGCGGGCATTGAGCTTCATTAGAATCTGCTGACTGTTGATTTCATAGGAAAAACGCTCAAACAGCATTTTTCCCTGTTCCAATTGGGTGACGCCGTAAAACTGGATGAGCCAAAAGAGCACAAACAACCCGTATGCCAACACGCCGCCGATGATCCACCAAATGCTGGGAATCCAAAAATAAAAAAGGCAAACACCAACTGCGATGGGGATAGCCCACCATTGTTTCTTCAGAATGCTTTTGAGGGCCATTTTGATATAGAGCTTCTTCTCCAGGCGATAATTGCGGGTCTTAACGATCATAATTTGAATTTCTGAATGGGGCGCAAAGTTAATGGATTAGAAGTTGAGAATTGAGAAGCTGAGAATTAAGAAGTAGGGAATTGAGGAGGGATTTCAACTTCTCAACTCCTTACTTCTCAACCCCTACTACTTTGAGACTCATGTCAAGACTCTTGACGGAGTGAGTTAAGGCTCCGACGGAGATATAATCCACGCCGCACTCGGCCACCTTTCGTATGGTTGCTTCTGTTATTCCGCCACTGGCTTCCGTTTTATACTTCCCCTGGATGCGTCTCACGGCTGTCCTCATATCTTCCACTTCCATGTTATCCAACATAATAACATCGATACCGCCTACAGCAATCACCTCATCTACTTCTTCAAGGTTGCGGGTCTCTACTTCTATTTCAAGATTCTTGCCGGTCTCTTGAAGATACCGTTTTGTGTTTCCGATAGCCGTCCGAATACCGCCGGCCATGTCAATATGATTGTCCTTGAGCATTATCATCGTGTATAGCGCAAAGCGGTGATTTAGGCCGCCGCCAATGTGCACGGCCCACTTCTCCATCAGCCGAAAATTCGGCGTCGTTTTTCGGGTATCCATGATGCGCGCTTTTGTTCCTTCGATCAGGCGGCAAAGTCTTCGGGTGTGTGTAGCGATGCCGCTCATGCGTTGCATGCAATTTAAAACAAGCCGTTCAGCGGAAAGGATTGAACGGGCAGGTCCTTGTACCACAAAAGCGATATCACCTTTATGGATCTCATCACCGTCTTTTTTGAAGAGCTCCATTTGAAGAGACGGATCTACTTGTTTGAAAATTATTCCCGCTACCTCAAGTCCGGCAATAATACCATCGTCTTTCACCAACAGCCGTGCTTTCGCTATTGTTTTTTCCGGAACCGCACCGCATGCTGAATGATCACCTCCACCGATATCCTCGTCCAGGGCTGAGCGAATAAAAGCTTGAATGGCTTGGGGCGTGAGGTAAGAAGGATGCATAGCTGAGATCGACTCGAAAAGCTCGATGACCTTACTCTTTTACAAAACTTATTTCGTGTACAAAATAATCTTCGCC
>JANYKP010000416.1 GCA_025358195.1 Cyclobacteriaceae bacterium | reverse complement strand
CAAATAGAGGAGTTGCCGACTATGATAATTTAAAAATTCATTCCATCACCGATGGCGTGGCCAATGCAACCGTCAATTTTCGCAAACGCAGAATGACCGTGCGGGGAGTGGAGCAAGTGAATGTGAGTGATTCATTGAATGTCATACTCAAACCCGACAGCAGCACCATCACAATTTTGCACAACCGTGATATCAAGTTTGACGGCACGATCACGGCGGGAAATTTCGAGATCAATGGTAAAGACTTTACGTTCAAGTACGATAGTTTTTTTATTGACCTGAATAAAATTGACTCTATACGTTTTTATGTGACAGAGAAAAACGCGAAAGGCCAGACGGTTCGCCGCAGGGTGAATAACTCAATGGTCGGTGCCGACTCCGCGGCTACTGCACAGGCGGGCCTTCAAACCAGCGGCAAAAAATCTTCCGGAACACTTTTCATCAATCTGCCAAACAATAAATCAGGGAAGATTAAGACTACCAATTATCCGCGATTGGATGCGACTGCCGGAGGGCTCATCTATTTTGATCGAAGCGAAGTGCTGGACGGCGCCTATGATCGGTCTGTGTTTTTTGTTGTACCGCCGTTCTTGCTGGATAGTCTGAACGATGCTGATCCTGGCTCGATCAACTTTGATGGCACGTTTGTTTCCAGTGGTATGTTCCCGGGTTTCAAGGAAAAACTCCATACCATGCCCGACAAATCGTTGGGCTTTACACATGCAATCCCGAAGGCTGGCTACCAACTTTTCAAAGCCGATGGCAAAGTCTATGGTGGTTTGAACATGGATAATCAGGGCCTCCGGGTAACCGGTAAGATCGAATATCTGGCCGCCACGGTAGAGTCAAATGACTTTGTATTTTATCCGGATTCTGTGATTGGTAAAGGAAAAGTGGGAGAGTTGAAAGAAAAACAAGTTGGCCAGGTATGGTTTCCACAGGCCACGCTACCGGAATTTGAGCTGAACTGGAAGCCCAAGCAGGATAAATTCGAATTAAAAAACCTGAAAGACCCTTTTAACCTCTACAATTCCACCGCACAACTGGATGGCTCGATGATCATTTCGAAAAAGGGTGTGTCGGGTGCCGGCAAGCTGATCACACGAGGCTCCGAGGCAAAATCCGATGAATTGACTTTTTCCGCCAAGGATTTTTCCGCGCGACATGCGAGTTTTCAGGTAAAGACAACGAACCCTGACAAACCGGCTCTCGCAGGCGAAGACATTCGCTTAAATTTTAATCTCGCACAAAATTTTGCTGAGATAAGCCCGGAAGTGGAGGGTGTGGCAGCGATTGATTTTCCATATGCTCAGTTTAAGACCTCGATACCAAAAGCGCGATGGGATCTGAATACCCAAAAGATCACCATGACAAAAGATGAAAATGTTCCTATTGAAAATTCATACTTCTACACCACTCGCAAGGAATTGGATTCGCTTTCGTTCAATGCCTCGAAAGCAGAGTACGATATAAAGTCCCAGCAATTGAAAGTGAGCGGTATCCCGTTCATCGTCGTGGCGGATGCTAAAATCACGCCTGAAAATAATGAAGTGCTCATTCTTGAAAACGCCAAGATCGGTCAACTTAAAAATACAACCATCGTTCTTGATACGCTGAATGGCTATCACCGTCTCACCAACGGCGTGGTGGACATCATCTCCAGGAAAGAGTTCAAGGGGTATGCAACCTACCAGTACATTAATGCACTTTCTGACACATTTTCTATTAAGATGACGGACTTTCGACTGGAGCCGATCCCCGATGAGATAAAAATCAAACATCACAGGACAGGCGCACACCTGCACACGGTAGCCAACGGGGCCGTCGATGAAAAATCGAAACTCGTGCTTGCTCCGCGAATCTTTTACAAAGGTGACATGGTAATGTATGCAACGAAGCCAGCCTTGCAACTTCATGGCTATACCAAGCTAGATTTGAAAAAAATCAAAAACTACAACACCTGGCTCAAGTATGAACAGAGTGGTGATGAGAAGGACGTTTATTTGAATTTTGATGAGGCGGTAACAGAAGAAGGGAGGAAAGCGGAGGCCGGTTTGCATTTCGCTTCCGACAACAGCTTGTATATAACATTCGTGTTTGATAAAAAATCTCCGGATGACGATGACTTCTTCCTTCCAAGCGGGTCGCTCCACTTTGACAAAGAAAGCGGTGAATTTAAAATTGAAGACCGTCAAAAGGCAGCAGGTGAAAAACTCTCGGGAAAAGTATTTGACTACAATGAAGAAAAGCAAGAGGTGCGTTTTGAAGGACCGGTGAATTTCTTTAAGGATTTTAGGGAATTCAGTCTCACAGCCTCGGCCCTGGGTTCCGGCAATCTCGAAACCAATGAGATCAAACTGAACTCCTTCATCATGGCCGATATGAACCTTCCCCCGCAAGCGTACCAGATCATGGCCGCTGATCTGCAAGCTGTTGTGAAAAATGAAACCGTACCGGAGGGCCTCGGTGACCAGACCGAGTTGCTATACAAGATTGCTGATATCGTCGGCGAAAAGGTTGTAAAAGATTTTGAACAACGATCCCTGCAAGGTTATGTCCCCTTGAGCACACTGCAGGCGTTGTCGAAACCACTGGTATTTTCAAATGTGAATTTAAGATGGTCGCAAAAGCACAAGGCCTTCTACAGCGAAGGAGTACTTGGTTTGAGCAATATCCAAAAAACGGACATCAATGGAGGCTTTGAAGGTTTTATGGAAGTGAAAAAGAACGAAGGAGGTAGCCCCGTCTTCCATGTTTTTTTCAAAGCGTCCCCGGAATCGTGGTACTATTTTGGGTATGAGGACAACCGGCTGATGGTGCAATCGTCGAACGAATCGTTCAATAATTTGATTTCAAAGAAGACCAATGCCTCCAAAGCGAAAGTCGGAGAGTTGGTGTTCATACCTGGCAGCGATGAAGAGACGCTCGCGTTCATCAACCGCTTCCGTCAGAATTACCTGGGCCTGGAGACCGTGTACGAGTTGAACGGCGCCACCGCTACGAAGAAAAAAGATAAGAAGAAAGATAAGAGCGAGAATGATGGGTTCTGATCTGATCTGACCTAATGCCGGTCACAAATTCCACGACGAAATTCATGAAGGGCACGACGTATTTTTCGAATGCAGGTCACGAAGTCCACGACGTTTTCTTCAATCACTTCGTCATCGTAAACACATGCTGCCCTTTCAATGATTCGATACGGCCTCCGCCCAGCGTGGTCTTGGTCCATGTTAATGTCATTTTCAATAAGGTGGCCGTCACAAGGATCTGCACGTCAAGGCCATCGTCTCTCTTGATAGCAGTACCGTCCGTACTTGCAAAGGTCCACGTGCCGGAGGCAGGCCATACCGCTCCGCCCTTCGAAGTGGTGTAACCACTGCCGGTGAAGGTGATCGCAAAGCCCTGATAAACGGATGTCTGGTCAACGCCGTCAACGCTTACGCTCTGGAGTTTCCAGGGATTGGCCACCAGTTGTGCCTTCACCTGGTCCTGGGCGGATACGGTTGGCGCCGGATCACTTTTCTTCCCGCACGATGTGAGTTGCGCCATCATGACAGCCAGTGTTACGAAAGAAAGCAACAATGCGATGTATCGGGTTTTGATTCTTGTTTGCATGGTATTTTATTTTTTGATGAACTTGATCTGGTGAACGGCACTTCCCGCCTGGACCCTCAGCACATAAATTCCCTCTGACAAGGACTGGACATTGGCGCGATAGATTTCCTCCCGCTTCTCCAACACAAGTAAACTGCTCCGGCCGGTCATATCAATGAGTTGCGAACCGCCCACTTCCCCTTTCAACCCACGGACTTCCAGATACGTTTCAACGGGGTTGGGATAGACCTCAATCTTGCAGGTTGCGTTTTGTAAATCACCGGTGATGATGATGGGAACATCGGCGGAGAACTCGCTCACGCAATCATCCGCTTTGGCCTGCACTTTATAAATACCCGGACCGGTTACGCTCAACGTATTATTGATTGCCCCTGCGATAATTGGAGTACGGAAGTAAATACCTCAAAAAGCGTATATTTAAATAATCACCTATATTTATTCCTTGCTTCCAACTTGTTATAGTAAAGGATTTTTCATGGTTCTGTTTATTCATTATCTTTGTTTAAGAAATTAAAATCGCTATGATCTCTTTGCCATTGCCCGCGGAAACAGAACAGCTCATTGTGCTGCTTTCCAACCAGGAAAAAAAAACACTTGCCCTAATGATACAGGCCTTTGTAGCAAAACCGAACCGGAGCATGGCGCAGGTGATGGATGACATGGCTGCATACGCCAAGCGCCAAGGCCTCACCCCCGACAAGCTGAATGATTTGCTAAAGGAGGAATAAGTGCTTTTTGTTTTCGATACGAATGTTTTGATCAGCGCAACGTTGGACGAAGGAATTTGCCGCCAGGCTTTTGAAATAGGGAAAGATAATGGCCAATTGGCACGCAGTGAGGAAACTTTTAAAGAGTTGGCCAAAACATTGGAGAAACCCAGGTTACAGAAATATCTGGAGCCAGAAACAAAAATTGATTTCCTTGCCAACTTTTTAAAAATGACCAAACTTTTTGTGGCAACCGAAACGATAACCATTTGCAGAGACCCTAAAGACAATATGTTTTTAGAGCTTGCCGTTAGTTGCAAAGCCAACGCATTAGTTACAAGAGATGGTGATTTACTTACGCTCCACCCCTTTCGTGGCATTCCAATTATTACGGTCTCGAATTTTGTTAAATTATTCACTTGAAATAAGTTTACCTTACCATCACTTCATTCTTCACAGCGTCTCCACTTCGAGAGGCCTCTGTGATTTTGAAATCTTTAGTTTAACTTAAAAACCCACCTTCTTTGAAGGTGGTAATGTTTTGATGCTTTGCCTCCACAATTTGTATTTTATGTGTGTTAGGTGAGGGCTGGCATGTGTGAAAAAGACCCTTTGGGTCTTGGGTGTAAATCCACCT
>JANYKP010000380.1 GCA_025358195.1 Cyclobacteriaceae bacterium | reverse complement strand
TGCTTCCGGGAACCACGGTGACGGCACGATTACTTCAATCGAGGTTTCAATGCCTTCTTTATAGGATTTGATGATGGCTTCGTTACCGGAATGTGAGTACCCCATGTCATCACCCCGGACAATCAGACGGGGTGGTTTTTGTTGAGCAGGGGATGCGGTAAACGAAATCAAGAGGACACAAGCAATGATGTATTTTTTCATGGTGGAAGTTAAGAAGAGGTATATGGAAAAGAAAATCGAAAAACGGGGTTAGTTAATGAATGCATTTCACGCAAAGGACGCAAAGATTAATTCCGCAAAGGACGCAATGTTTTATATTCTTACTGCGGCTTTGCAGAGCTTTCCGTAGCGTTTTTGCGGAAGAGCATTTCGGTCGTACACCACTCACGGATGAATTTCTGAATTTTAGTTTAACTTTCAGTTACACTGAATCCTATTATTATGAAAAGGTCTTTTTTAATGGCCCTCCTGGTACTGCTTATCATAAGTTGTAGCCGCGATACGAACAGATCAACTGACTTAAAACTCAAAGCTTATTTTGATGCTGGCACCATCCCTGCAGCCATTATGGGAAGCACGGATGAAAAAGGAAATGCGGCATTCTTCGCCTACGGTCCGGCAGTATGGGGTGAAAAAGATACTGTTTCTCCGGACGGTATTTTTCGCATTTATTCTATGACAAAAGCCATCGCATCGGTAGCGGCCATGCAACTTGTTGAGCAGGGACGGATTGGATTGGATGAGCCACTCAATACGTTGATGCCCGAAATGACAGCCATCCCTATCCTCGACGACCAGGGAAATCTTTCGCCATCAGACGAGCCTATCACCTTGAAGCAGCTGTTAACACATACTTCGGGGTTCGCGTATAATTTCACATCTCCAAAGCTTGCGGAATTTAAACCTTCCAAGTGGGAGTACGCCGATCTACCTCGAATCTTCAAACCAGGGACTAGCTGGAATTATGGAACCAGTACCGATTGGGTAGGAAAGGTGATTGAGAAAATCAGCGGAAAGGACCTTGAAACATATTTGAGGGAGAATGTAACAGGACCTTTAAAAATGAATAGCACCTGGTTTAACGTGCCGGCGGAGTTATCTGGTAAAATTGTATCGTGGGGAAACCGTGACTCCACGGGTAGAATTGTCGAGTATCCCCGGCTTCCGAAAGAACCTGTTACCAAGTTTAGTGCAGGAGGCGGTTTATACGGCTCCCCCAACGACTACCTGAGATTCCTGCGTTGCATGCTCAACTATGGAGAATTGGAGGGAGTACGAATCTTAAAAAAAGAAACGGTTGAATTAATGCTCCAGGATCAGCTACCGACGCAGGTACAACTGAATAACAGGAGACCAGAAAACCGACAGGATTCTCTTGTTGGCGCCTTCGGTGACAATGCCGATCGGTGGGGACTTGCCTGGGCAATCGAAGCGAATAAAAAAGAGAACGTCAGGCCGTTGGGCGCCGTCTATTGGGCAGGGGCTGCCAATTCCTACTATACACTTGATGTTCCTAATAAAATTGCCATTGTATACTTCACGCAATTTTTTCCTTTTAATGATAAGGAGTCGTTTGAATTTTATCGGTTGTTTGAGAAGGAGGTTTATGCTTCGGCAAAAAGGTAATTTTACATTTCCTTATTGGAATGGAATGTGAACCAAATGGTATTGCCACGTGAGTTCATCATAATTTGCCACCCTTTGCTTTATTAAAAATATTCATCGTCCGCTCCACGCCAATCGTACAGAAGCTTAGGATCATCTCAATGGATTTGTCCATCACGGCCGGCAATGCCTTAAACTCTTCTCGTTCAAATTTGCTGAGCACAAAATCAATTTGCTGGCCTTTGGAGAAATCACTGCCAATGCCCATCCGGAGCCGTGAATAGTCCTGCCCGCCGAGCATTAATTCGATATTCTTCAGTCCATTGTGCCCGGCTGAACTCCCTTTTTGTCGCAAGCGCAGACTGCCAAACGGTAAAGCAATGTCGTCCACCACGACCAGTAAATTTTCTTTTGGAATCTTTAATTCCTGAAGCCAGTAGGCAATGGCCTTGCCACTGAGGTTCATGTATGTATTCGGCTTGATGAGATGAAGCTGCTTTCCTTTGAATTTGAATTCTGCTCTATCCGCCAAACGCCCGGTTGTAAAATCAATTTTATGGTTATCCGCCAATCGATCGAGTGTCAGAAATCCAATGTTGTGTCGGGTGAGTTCATACTCCGAACCAATATTTCCCAAACCAGCTATCAGAAACTTCATATAGTTGAATTCATTCTGTAATCTCCTCCTCTGCCGCAGCTTTAGCGATAGGTTACATTAGTAGGGATCGTTTTGGTTGAGAACCTACCTACGCCGTGACGGCTTCGGCAGGCAAAGAAATCCCGCCTGCAAAATAGCAGGCGGGATTGATTTTTTCCCTTTCCTTCTAGGAGAGGTCTAGGGAGAGGCCTACTTCTTCTTGCCTTCGTCCTTTTTCGGAGCTTCGCCCTTCTTGGCGTCAGTAGCAGGAGCGCCAGGAGCAGCGCCGGCGGCTGGAGCAGCACCACCTTCAGCAGCAGGAACTGCAGCAGCGGCAGTAGCAGTCTCGGCAGCTTTTGCAGCATCTTCAGCAGCCATTTTAGCGGCACGGGGTACTTCGACCACGGCAATGGAAGACTGGTGAGGATCTACAAATAGCAGATTTTTCATGGTGATATCACCGACTTTAACAGCGTGGTGAAAATCGAGTGTAGAACAATCGACATCGATGTGATCGGGCATATCTTTTGGCAAACCCATCACTTTCAACGATGCTTTTTTGCGAACAAGCGTTCCGCCTTTCGCCACACCGGGTGCCTGACCTACCAAACGGGTAGGAATATCCATTTTTATTTTGCGGTCTTCACTGATGCGCAAAAAATCTGCATGCAGGATAATTTCACTTACCGGATGGAACTGAGTCTCCTGCAAGATTGCCTGGCACTCATCACCCTCAATGTTCAAGTGTACAAAGTGCGCTTCGTTCGTGTACACGATGTCACGAAATAAAATCACCGGCGAGTAGAAATGTATTTGTTCGCCGCCTCCATAGAGGACACAGGGAACGTTACCTTCCTGGCGGATATTTTCAGCATCCGTCTTGCCGAGATTTGCTCTTCGATACCCTATAATCTCAACAGTTTTCATAATTGTTTATTGTTTGGTTTAGAAATGAATTACAACTTGATAAATAAAGAAC
>JANYKP010000362.1 GCA_025358195.1 Cyclobacteriaceae bacterium | reverse complement strand
GTTAGTTACTACGACCAAATTTCTCCACAACTTAATGAACCGCTGTATACGAGGCCCACTTGGCCTGCCCTGAGGAACGAAGGGTACAGTGGTGTGAGAGGCGCACCGTGGGCTTATGGCTCACGGCCGCCTACTCGATTGTGGGTAGTGCTTTCATTTGCAGTAATTCTTTATCGCATCTAATATCATTGGTTTATTGTCACCAAGCTGCAATCCTTTGTTTAAATCTGAGCATATTTTGTCTTGTTCTTCTTTTGGTATTTCAACTTTATCCTTGGCAGCTACAACTGTCACCCCGTTACTTTTACTTAGGGTCCGACTGTTTTTAAATTCATATTTCCTTAATCTGGCGAACGCCCGGTTACTCAAAGCTTCCATGTACAATGGTTCCAACTCAATTGCTTTGTCATAATCTTTTATTGCTTCGCCAAATTTGAAATCGTACAGATAAGCTGTCCCTCTGTGAAAATAGGTGTCACTATACTTTGGGTTGAGCTCAATAGCTTTGTCATAAGATTTTATCGCACCTTGGTAATTCTCTTCCTTGTACATTTTTATCCCATTAGATAGCAATTTGTGAAACTTGTCGTGTTCTTTCGTTGCTCCAATTATTTTTCCCTCTTCAAATTGTGTTTGTCTTTTCAAGTTCCCCGTAGAATACCACTCTTTCCAAAGTCCATCGTCTTTGCCATTTTTGAAATATCCTTCTTGATGAAGAGTCCCGTTGATAAAATATTCTTTTGATTCCCCGGTCTCAATTCCTTTAACATAATAACTATAGGGCATCTCTAAAAACCTCTGGCTAAACATCCAACAATTGGTTAACGGTTCTATCTTTGAGAAAAAGAAAAAGAAATGAGGCATACAACGCGCGGATTATTTGATGAACAGTTTCGGTTAGATAAAATAAGCAAGCAAAACGATCCGCTTGAAAAACTACAGGCTCACATAGATTTTGAGTTTTTCCGCAAGCCGTTGGAAGATTATTTTGGGAAAGATAAAGTGAAGGGTGAGAATAAAGGAGGTAGGCCATCATACGATTACGTACTGATGTTTAAAATCGTCATCCTGCAGCGCTATTATAACCTAAGTGATGACAGCACCGAGTATGCCATTTTAGACAGGTTGTCGTTCATGCGCTTTTTAGGCTTGACCCTTTCCCATTCCGTACCAGATGCCAAGACGATCTGGAATTTTAAGAATGAATTGGCCAAAGGAGACATGGTGAATAAACTGTTTAAAAAACTAGACAACAGATTGGATAAGGAAGGCGTGATCATACATGAGGGCAAGATGGCCGATGCCACCATTGTAGAGACACCTCGCCAGCGAAACAGCAGGGAAGAGAATGAACTGATCAAAGCCGGTGAAGTGCCACAGAATTGGAAGGAAAACCCAAGCAAACTGCGTCAGAAAGATGTTGACGCAGCTTGGCTTAAAAAAAACGGAGAGACATTTTATGGTTATAAGGATCACATCAAGGCTGACACCAAGACCAAGCTGATCACCGATTATGAAGTGACATCGGCCAGTGTACACGATAGCGAGGCCTTGGAAAATTTGTTGAACAAAAAAGAAGACCAAGGCCAGCCCTTCTATGCCGATAGTGCTTATCGAAGTGAAGCGATAGAAAAGAGTTTAAAAAAGAAAAACATTGAGTCACAAATTCATGAGAAGGGTTATCGCAATAATCCATTAACCAAAAGGCAACAACAACGCAATAGGAAAAAATCAAAAATACGCGCACGAGTTGAACACATATTTGCCTTTATGGAAAACAGCATGCAAGGTGTGTACCTTCATTGCCGAAGCCTTGTACGAGCCAAGGCTGCTGTAGGATTGATGAACCTAACCTACAATTTATTCCGCTTAACACAACTCAAGGTATGTCTATCAAGGGCGTAGTGGCTCCCATTGGAGCTAATGATGCCTCCTCAAGAGGCAAAACCTCTGATAAAGAGGTCGGCATAAGGGAAAAATGAAGAAAAACTTGTCAAAAAAAATAAAATCGAAAATTCACTTCACGAAAATCGAGTTATTAGAGACCCCCT
>JANYKP010000311.1 GCA_025358195.1 Cyclobacteriaceae bacterium | reverse complement strand
TGTGCTTGGAAAATTCGGAGAGAAATACGGCAATGGATATCCCTGTGGCATTCGCCTCAATCCGCATATCCTTGCAGGCGGCAATATCAAAATCTCAACCGGCCATAGCCATTCCAAATTCGGAATTTCTATACAACAGTTGCCGGATATCATGGAGTTGGTGGAGCGCTATAAAATCATGGTGAATGGTTTGCACATTCATACCGGATCAGAGATAGCAGAAATTGATGTGTTTCTGAAAATGGCTGAAATTCTTTTTAATGCGGCGCGCAATTTTCCCTCCTTGAAGTCCATTGATTTTGGAGGAGGATTTAAAGTAGCGTACAAGAAGGATGACCGCATCACGGATGTGGATGAACTTGGCTTGAAGTTGAACGCGTTATTTAGCGACTTTGAACGGCATCACGGTAAGAAACTGGAACTATGGATTGAACCTGGAAAATATTTGGTAAGTGAAGCCGGGTATTTGCTGGTAAAAACAAATGTTGTGAAGCCCACGCCGACGGTCACCTTCGTTGGCGTCAACTCAGGACTCAATCACCTCATCCGTCCGATGATGTACGATGCCTGGCATGAGATTGTCAATGTTTCCAATCCAATGGGTAAGCTGAAAATGTACACGGTGGTGGGTAACATTTGCGAGACGGATACCCTGGGAACCGATCGTGCGCTTGCGGAGGTGCGCGAAAATGATTTACTAATCCTCGGGAATGCCGGCGCTTATGGATACATGATGGCTTCCAATTATAATTCGCGGTTACGTCCAGCGGAAGTACTGATCATTGACGGCAAAGCAAAACTTATCCGTGAGCGCGACACACTTGATCGCATGCTGCAAGGCCAGATCGATATCTTCGAATGACTTACGACCTGATCGTCGTGGGCGGAGGCGCCGCTGGTTTTTTTGCCGCCATTGAAACGGCTTCTCAAAAACCCAAACAGAAAATCATTATCCTGGAGAAATCCACTAAGCTCCTTTCCAAGGTGAGGATTTCCGGCGGCGGCCGCTGCAACGTGACCCACCACACCTTTGAACCTTCACCCCTCTCGAAACATTATCCTCGCGGACAAAAAGAATTCAAACAACTCTTCCGGGTTTTTCAGGCATCCGATACCGTTACGTGGTTTGAACAACGTGGCGTGGAGTTAGTGACGGAAGCAGACGGACGCATGTTTCCCATCTCCGATTCTTCACAGACAATCATTGATTGCTTTATGAAAGAAGCGGAGAAGTCGGGCATTGAAATTCTCACCTCTACAGAAGTGTCCAGTGCCGAAAAAGTAAATGATACGTTTTCGGTTCAGTGTCGCAATGGAAAAAAATATTCGTCACGAAAGCTCCTGAACGCGATGGGTGGTCATCCGCAACCCGATGCCTATGGTTGGATAAAATCATTGGGGCATACCGTTATTTCTCCGATTCCATCACTCTTCACGTTCAACGATCCTGCGAAAGAGTTTGCTGACCTGATGGGTGTAGCGGTTCAAGATGCCGAAGTAAAAATCGCCGCTACAAAGTTTGCATCGAGAGGCCCGGTACTTATCACACATTGGGGGCTGAGTGGCCCTGCAGTGATCCGGCTCTCCGCATGGGCCGCTCAGTACCTCCATGAAGTCCAGTATCAGTTCGTGGCACTCATCAACTGGACGGGTAGCCTGACGGAAGAATCCGTGAGAACATTATTAAAAGAGAAGAACAGGCTCGAAGGCGCAAAGAAAGTTTATTCACACCCGCTGTTTCATCTTCCGCAACGCTTGTGGGAAAAGCTTTGTGTTAAAGCAGAGGTGCCGCTGCAAATGTTGTGGGCCGAACTGCCGGCAAAACAACTCAACCGACTCGTGGAATTTTTAGTCCGGTGTCCGTTTCAAATTCGCGGCAAAACCACCTTCAAAGAAGAGTTTGTAACCTGCGGCGGTGTTGACCTGAAGGAAATTGAACTCACCACGATGGAAAGCAAAAAGGTGCCGGGACTATACTTTGCGGGGGAAGTATTAAATGTTGATGGTGAGACGGGGGGATTTAATTTTCAGTCTGCCTGGACGACGGCTTACATTGCGGCTCATGCCATCAAAGTGCCTGGCTCTGAAAAGAGCAGTTAACCCTAGAATGTTACCACAAGTTTAAACACCGGATTTTGTAAGCGGGCAAACACCTGGGGAGAATAGTCTTCTACAGGAATGTGCTGATTCAAGAAATAACTTTCGGGCGTTACTTTGAATGACACATCATAATTTCGTTTTCGGATACTGCCCCGCTGCAGATTCAGCTCCAGGTTTTTCATTTTGTACTTGTGAAGCAGGATTTGATGTGTGATAAGCGCTAGTCCGGAGGGGACGCCAATCCAGACTGCCGGTGATCTGGATTCTGTCAGCGCGACGGTACCCAAACCAATAAGAGCGGCACCTGCTGTTGAAAAATTAATCGTGCTTCCCTGTTTATCGGTCAAGTGTGCTCCACGTACCATCCGTTGACCCAAAATCGTTGCGACAATAGCGCTGGCTCCAGGAATAAGTATCAGCGATTTCACATCCTTGTTTTTATTCAACGATTCCGTGACAGCAGCGAAGCCAAGTCCCATGGAGATTAACGTGAGGGAACTGATGGCATCTACATCACCTCGCGAGTAATCATATTTTTTGGCGACCCGGTTGCCGATGATGAGACCTGCAATACCTCCGCCAAGGATTGCTCCGCCTAAAAGATTCGGGTTATTCGATCCAGAACCAAGCATGCCCGAGAAACCGACCCAAGGACCAAGAAATCCGTAATGCCGCATTAATTCTATGTGACCGGCGGAATAATTCCTTTTCTCCTGTCCGTAAAAGGCAATGTCACCTAGTACAATACTTCCTAAGGTTGAAAGTCCTAAACTCCACTTCCATGAATACTCCGAATTACCTGCCGTGGCCAACCCCAGGGCCGCTCCATAACCCAGTCCAAGCAATTTGCCGGTATTGTTTGCGCGTAGGGTGTTGCGGGTAATGTTTTCGTATTTTTTTGGATTGATGGCGGGGCCTAGCATCCAAAGACCACTGGTGATCAATGGTATCCCGACAGCCCCAGCGCCTTTAATGTCAGATACCACCACAATGCTGGATCCATACCACAGTCCATAGAGGCCATTCGCAATCCGGTCCCTTGCCCGCCATTCGAACTCATCTGGTTCTGGTTGCCTGGAAATTTTAGGCGCTGTATGTTCGCTGTCCCAGTGTGCTTTCAAACGTGCATAGTCATCTTTATCATCCTCAGACATCCTCATAAAATAGGACTGCAAATACAGTTCGTAATCCTGGATGTAGTTTTTTTCGTGGTCCGTTATTGAATCACCTTTTTCCAGCTTCTGCTTAATGGTCAGATAATTTGTCCTTGTTGATTCTTCCCAATAACCCCGCGCGGTATACAGATTCCCCTGAGAAAAAGATTGGTTGCCAGAACTTAATAAGATCAACAGAAGCAATGCAAGGACAGAAGTGTTATGGGGGCGCATACTATTTCTCCAGATAAAGATAAGTCCAGTCCCGACATGAAACTCGTTTATTTGTATCCTTATTGCTGAACCAAATAAACCT
>JANYKP010000310.1 GCA_025358195.1 Cyclobacteriaceae bacterium | reverse complement strand
TTTTACCTGTTGATTAGAACCGGTCTGCCAGTTCAGCAGGAATATTTCCTCCTTCGAAGGGAACTGTGCCTTAGCACGTGCCATCAATTGTGCATTGCCGGCTTTTTGATACATCTCATAGGCTGCGATATATACCAATCGATCTTCTGCAAGGTTTTGCTTCTTGGCGCAATTGTCGAAACTGTTGTAATAGAGGTCACCCATTTTTTCCCACGCAGTTTTATTGGATGGATCGGCGGCAGCTGCCTTTTGGAAGAAATCCCGGGCACCGGCATAGTTTCCTTTCTTTGCTTCAATGCTACCCATCAAAAGATTGCCATCCGATTTGTCTTGTGGAGTGACTGCCAGTGGAAACGCTTCTTTTAAGAAGGCTTCCGCTTTTTCGTAGTTGCCATTCGTCATGTATCTCACTGCCAGTGTTTTTTTCAACCCAAAATCTTTTTCCGGGTTGAGTTTATCAATAGCCTCTAATGCCTCCAGAAACAATGGATCCTCAGTGCATTTGCCCGTCAACATGAAATTATAGATCTTTTTCGCTAAGGGGAGATCAGAAGGATTTTGCTTGAACTTAGGCGCCAGGTTCTTCTTTACAAAATCACAGTCCACTTTAACAAGACCGATCAGGATGCTTTCCACGGCGTCTTTATAGCTTTTCAATTTGTCGATGTCTGCCTGCTTTGACTGGGCCATTGCCACCTTCATTTTCGCATCGATCACACTGATGATACGGTCGTAGCGCTGAAGTATCTGCTCATCCGTAAGATTTTTATGTAGCGTCTGATAGTTTTTTACGGTTGTCATGTATGCTACCAAATTTGCATCGGTCACATTATTGCCGCTGGTTTCGTATATTTTATCATACATGGAGAGCAATTCGGCAACCTTTTCTTTTGTCTTAAAGTACTTATAGCAAGCGTAGACCTTGCGGCTCAATACGTTCGTCTCGTCACCGCAGTTTTTGATACGCAAGTCGTATATCAGAAGCAACGAATCAACGAGTACTTTTTTCTTGGCTGGGTCGCTTTCTTTTTCCGCCAACTTATCATAGATGTCAGCTCCATCAATGTAAAGCTTTGTATTCCATTTGGGAGCATTGGTCAACATCCACTGAAGCCCTGCTGTTGCCGCACGATAATTCCCCTGTCGCATGGCATCGCCATAAACGGCCACAGACTCTTCAGCCTTGGGTTTATTTTCTGCAGGCCATCCTTCTTTGCATTGAGCTAGACCCACTGTGTGGGCTCCTGATAAGCAGAGTATCGAGCAAACCACTGTCAATAATTTCAATTTCGTATTCATTTCTTTTTCTTGTTAGTCGAACCTTCGTTTAATAAACCATTGATCATTAAAAGTTATGCCAAAGTAGAGTTTTATATAATTTTCCTCAACTGTATTTGCGGTCTTGTCCCCCTTTTTGCCCACTTTCAGCGCCAGGTCAAGACTAGACACGCGGCCCACTGGCAAAGAGAGGCCAAAAGTAATGCCAAAATCTTTAACAGGGCGCCCATTCACCAAATAGGGGTAATTTTCGAGGCTTACACCCGTTCGGTAAGTGACCCGTTTCAAATAGCTGCTTAAAGATGCCTGATCGGGGGTCAATTCAAAGCCCGCAGCTGCCCGCCAACTGTTTTGAGCATAAGGTGTTCCACCGCTCAAATCACGGTATTGTAAATAATTGGTATAAGTGCCATCCAGGGCTATCGTCCATTTGTATCCTTTGGAAAATGAGAAACCTGCCGATACATTGCTGGGAACGGTTATCCTTCCCGACTGATTTGAAATTAATGTAAGTGAATCAATAATCCCGATGGCATTTAGCCGCTCCGAGCGCTGATAGAATTTAGAGTTCAGATTCGTCTTAAAGTCATACACCAAACCGAAGTTAAATCGGTAATTTTTTTTGAATAAAGAATCAAGATGGATGGATAGTGCTGGAGAAAACTGAAAATCAGAAACGAATGTCCGCTCATACACATTCGGAGTAATGATTAAAAGTTGGCTGGTCTGCGTCAGTGAATTGGAATATTCATTTACGACCGAACTGAATAAATACGACATCCTCATTCCTATTGAAATTTCCTTTCTAAGAGAAACGCCATTGGACCAACTGAATTGATTAATTCCACCAGAACCTTTCTCGGTAACGTTTACGGTATTGGTGGTGGTGCCATCAATAGGTCGTGAGTATTTCAATTGGTAGTTCAGGCGTGTGTAGGGTATTAAACTTAAGGAAGTTGTCCACCGCGTGACACCATTCGTCCAGCGGCCAAGCTTGACGGGGATACCCAGGGCCAGGTAGTTGAGGTTTCCACTGCCGCTTTTCTCAGAGACCGAGTTGGAATTCTGGGTGCGTTGCTCGCCAATAAGACCCGCTCCGAAAGTGGTGAGACGGTTGTATACGAGTAAGGCTGGATTTTGTGTGTTGAGAAACATGTACTGGGGATTGCTCATGCCGACGCCACCCATTCCCTGACTATAGGTTAATGCATTTCCATATTGTTCACCGATCCCGAACGATGAAAACGGACTCCGGGCGGCCTGTCCGAAGACATCGCAACCCGCCAATATGAAACTGACCAAGAGGGGAAGAGTAATTTTAGAGAGCGACATTATGTAACAGGATGCTATTCAGACCAATCAAAACCAAATCAGGGGCCACAAAGATGGTAGGATTCAGATGGTTTTCAAAAAAATGAGCGTCACCCCCACATAAAATCACCCGGATGCCGGGGTATTGAATATCATAGCGTTGTATGATACCGTTTATTTCTTCGCACATCCCGTTCATAACCCCACTTTGAAGACAACTGATGGTAGCGTCTCCAATCAGTAGGGGCGCTTCAGTTGCCGACGCTAACGGTAATTTTGCGGTATAGCGATGCATTGCTTCAAAACGCATCCTTACCCCAGGAGAGATGGCCCCTCCTAAATATTCCCCCGTTTTATTTATGAACTCATAATTGATGCAGGTACCGATGTCAACAACAAGGCAGTCCTGATCAGGAAAAGTCAACTTCGCGCCACAGGCTGCTGCAAGACGGTCAACGCCAAGTGTTGTTGGAGTGGTGTATCGGTTTTGGATGGGCAAGGGAAGTTCGGGGTGAAGAATTATTTTAAGACCTGTAGCTATTGACCAGGAAGTCATTTCGTTCGCTCC
>JANYKP010000271.1 GCA_025358195.1 Cyclobacteriaceae bacterium | reverse complement strand
GGATCATTTTTAGTGTGGAGGACCGGCAAAAGCACGATGATATTAAAGAGTTGGTCAAGCATCTTGAACAGGATGGTAAATTCGTAGAAGTGATCGAGTTTCTTCCCAAAAAGAAAGACAACTATGAGTTCCTGTTCAATTTTTTTACGATCGACGATTTGAACTTTTGGGGTAAGATTGATAATTCAAAAGCTATGGGTTTCACGCTCACCACGTTCGACTACCTGTTCTATGTTGATAACGAACACAATCCGCTAATTTTAAATTTGCTGGCCGAAAGCAGAGCCCATTGCCGCGTGGGGAAATACAAAGAGCAACATGAAGCTTATTTTGAACTGATGATTGAAAACAACGGAACGATCAAAGGCCTTATTGAAAACATGGTCAAATACACCAGGCAATTAAAATAACCCATGAAGAAGCTGTACGGCACCGGAGTAGCGTTAGTAACCCCGTTTGATGAATCGGGCAACATCGACTTTACGTCATTGAAAAAAGTCCTGGAGCATACTGCGAAGGGAGTCGATTATTTCGTGGTGATGGGTACTACCGGCGAATCCGTAACGTGTACGAAAGAAGAGAAAAAAAAAGTACTCTCATTTGTAGCCAGGAACAATCCAAAGAAACTGCCAATCATGTATGGGATTGGTGGAAACAATACGACTTCTGTGATGGAAGAGATTCACCAAACAGACCTGCGTAGCGTAGATGCACTTCTTTCGGTAAGTCCGTACTATAACAAACCCTCTCAAGAGGGTATCTTCAGGCATTTTTCAATTGTGGCGGATGCCAGTTCCCTCCCCGTCGTTCTTTATAATGTGCCAGGCCGTACAGCATCTAACCTGACGGCCGACACGATCTTGCGCCTGGCCCAAAACAAGAATATCATTGGGGTGAAAGAAGCTTCGGGCAATCTTGAACAATGCATGAAGATTGCCAAAGAGAAGCCAAATAACTTCATGCTTATTTCCGGCGATGATCTTCTCACGCTTCCCATGTACGCCATTGGTGGTGTGGGTGTGATCAGTGTGTTGGCAAATGCCTATCCGGTAATTTTTAAGAAGATGAAGGAGTTTGCCTTTTCAGGAAATTACGTCAAGGCACAAAAGGAATTGTACCAATTAGTGGATATCAATGGCCCCATGTATGAGGAAGGGAATCCCGTAGGCGTTAAACAACTTTTGTTTGAAATGGGTATTTGCAATCCGCACGTTCGTTTACCGCTTATGAACGCATCCGAAAAGCTGTCAGAAAAAATAAAATCAATTTATCGGGCAACAAAAAAGGGACAGCGATAAACGCCGACCCTTCTGTTGTAGCCGCTAAGCTGATTATTTAGTTTCTTTGTTTTTGAGCTCTTGAACTTCCGCACGGATTGATTGTGCGAGGTTTTTGAGGTCTTGCATTCCTTTGCGCACACGAGTACCTGCAGCGCTGTTGCCCTTATTATAGAATTTGTCAGCATCCAGTTCGATAGAGGCAATCAGGGTTTTTAATTCTTCAAATTTTTTCATTGCTATTTAGTGTTTGGTTGAAACAAAGGATTTAGTGGGCGCTAAGTTATGTAAAAAGGCTTAAAAACAAGCCGAAAACGATATTTTTTACATTCCCTTCGTTACAGACACCAGTTCTTCCTTGCGGTAAAACCCTTCATCAAGCTTGTGTTTTAGCTCCGAAAAGGCTGTCAATGTCTCCTCCACATCCTCCATGGTATGAGCCGCTGTAGGTATAATTCTGAAGATGATAACATCCTTAGGCACAACGGGATAGATGATTACCGAGCAGAAAATATGGAAGTTCTCCCGCAGGTCCATAGCCATGTTGGCGGCCTCACCTACACCCCCCTTAAACAGTACCGGGGTCACAGGGGACGTAGTAGGTCCAATATAGAAACCCCGATCCCGCAATCCGCCCTGGAGGGCATGCACAATTTTCCAAAGATTCTCCTTTAACTCCGGTTTGGTTCTCAAAAGTTCGAGCCTTTTCATCCCACCCACGACCAGGGGTAGCGGCAGACTTTTGGCAAAAATCTGGGACCTGGTGCTATACCGCAAATACTTAAGAATATGTTTTTGCCCTGCCACGAAGGCTCCGATACTGGCCATTGACTTGGCGAACGTGGAGAAGTAAAGATCGATTTGATCTTGCACACCTTGTTCCTCCCCCGCTCCTGCGCCTGTTTTACCCATCGTACCAAAGCCATGGGCATCATCCACTAACAGCCGGAAATTATATTTCTTTTTTAATTCCACGATCTCCTTCAGGTTGCCCATGTCTCCCGACATGCCAAACACACCTTCAGTGATAACAAGAATTCCACCACCCGTTTCTTCTGCCAACTTCGTTGCTCGCTGAAGTTGCTTCTCGAAGTTCTCCATATTATTGTGGGGGAAGACGAAACGCTTACCTATATGAAGACGCACGCCGTCAATGATACAGGCGTGTGATTCTGCGTCGTAAACAATTATGTCTTTGCGATCTACCAGCGCATCGATAATCGAAACCACTCCCTGATAACCATAATTAAGAAGCATTGCATCTTCTTTTTTTACAAAGTCAGCGAGCTGCTTTTCAAATTCAAGATGCATCACCGAGTTGCCAGACATCATGCGGGCGCCCATCGGATTCGCCAGTCCGTATCGTTCAGTTGCCTCGGTGTCGGCCTTCCGGACCTCCGGATGATTGGCCAGCCCGAGATAGTTATTCAGACTCCAATTGAGTACCTCACGGCCCATGAAGTGCATGCGGGGGCCTACTTCACCCTCCAATTTTGGAAAGAAGAAATAGTCGTCCGGCAGGTGAGAATATTTGGCCAGTGGACCGGCTTCCATCTTCAGTTTTTCGAACAAATCGACCATTATTTCTGCGTTTTCAGGTTAAAAATTACCGCGAAATTAAAGAAAAAACTCAAAGTATTTACCAAAATATTAACGGATGCCCCAAACTCCATTCGCTTATCAATTAAGAATTTATTCATAGCATTGCAATGAACTCTTAGATATAATGATGATAAAGAAACTACTGATAGCCAACCGTGGCGAAATTGCGTTGCGCGTGATGCGCAGTGCCCGTGAACTGGGTATCAAAACAGTTGCGGTCTACAGCGAGGCCGACCGTCAAGCCTTGCATGTGCGGTTCGCAGATGAAGCCGTTTGCATTGGCCCGCCGCCATCATCAGAGTCGTATCTGCGAATGGAAAAGATTATCGAAGCCGCTAAAGAAACAAATGCTGATGGCATTCATCCCGGTTATGGTTTTCTCTCAGAAAATGCGGCCTTTGCGAAAGCAGTGATCAATGCCGGATTAATTTTTGTCGGACCTCCTCCGAAAGCAATTGAAATAATGGGGAGCAAACTCGCCGCAAAAAGTGCAGCCTCCAAATTCAATGTACCCTTGGTGCCAGGAACGACTGAACCGATAAGCGACATCTCAAAAGCAAAAAAGATTTCAAAAGAAATTGGTTATCCAATTCTTATCAAAGCCAGTGCCGGCGGTGGTGGAAAGGGTATGCGCGTTGTGAATGATGAAGAAGAGTTCACTGAACAAATGCAGCGCGCCGTAAGTGAGGCAACATCAGCTTTCGGTGATGGATCAGTATTTATCGAAAAATATGTGACACATCCCCGGCACATTGAGTTTCAGATTTTTGGTGACCAGCAAGGCAATGTAGTGCATCTCTTTGAACGTGATTGTTCAATCCAACGAAGGCATCAAAAAGTTATTGAGGAGGCCCCTTCCTCTGTTTTGACGCCCGAGCTTCGGGCAAAAATGGGTGAAGCTGCTGTTAACGTGGCACGCTCCTGCGGCTATTACAACGCCGGCACAGTCGAATTCATCCTGGATGAAAATAAGAATTTCTATTTCCTCGAGATGAACACGCGGCTTCAAGTGGAGCATCCCGTAACGGAACAAATCACCGGGATCGACCTGGTAAAACTCCAAATTAAAATTGCCGAAGGTGAAAAAATTCCCTTCCGCCAGGAAGAATTAAAGATTCATGGACACGCGGTGGAAGTGCGGGTGTATGCGGAAGATCCTGCCAATAATTTCCTACCGGATATTGGCAGGATCTTCCGCATACACCCGCACTTCCACCGCGTGTCCATGAATCTTTAATTCTTCCTGGCGGAAGGGAATTTTTTCACCTTCGGC
>JANYKP010000192.1 GCA_025358195.1 Cyclobacteriaceae bacterium | reverse complement strand
ACGTAGAAAAGACTCGTCCTCCCGGTTTGTTGTTCAGAAGCGGTAAACACAAGATCCACTCCGCCATTTCTGTCCACATCGGCAAACTGAGGTTTGATGTTATACAAATTGAGAAAAGAGATACCTACAAAATCCTTGGTTACTAATTTGAAAGAAGGTGCGTTTGCCGTTCCTGTATTTTGGTAATAGTTAATTGAACTTTGCAAGTTATCGTCGGCATACTGTCCGATAAAAAGGTCCTCATCACCATCCCGGTCAATATCAATGAATGCGGGTGCGGAATTATCACCCGCTTCAATCATATCCTCCTGGAGGAAATTGTTTTTTACGTAGGTGAAGCTGGGGAGCTGATTCGTGCCGGCGTTCTTGTAAAACCAAAGCGATTGAACAAAATTATTGCTGAATTGTTCGCGCCCGTCAAGGTTTGGAGATGAAAGCAGGTCCAGTTTACCATCGAAGTCTACATCTTCCAGGTAGGGTGCCGGGTAAAGTTGAATGCCCACTGGATTGGAGGTCGGGAACAATGAAAGACTATTCATTGAAGCCACGCTTGAGTTGCCAATATTTTCAAGGTAATAAATTTGCGAACAGTTTTCCTCCGAAAAAAGGAGGTCCTTATCACCGTCATTATCCATGTCGATTGTTAACAATGCCTTGCCGCCGGTATGTTCGATGCGACCGCCAATTTGAGCACAGGTTTGATTACCAAAGGCAATCTTGCTACAACTGCATTCCAAAAAGTTACCCCATTGTTGGGTCTGTCGAACAAGGGCGAGCGAGTCACAGGTGCCATAAAGTTCCATGCTGAAATTTTTATGATATTCTGCCTGGCTGGGATTTACAAACTTCATATTCAAAACATCCAGGTCACCATCACCATCCATGTCGATGAAGTTTGGAAGGTCATTCGTGCCCGGCAGTAAATTCGTCATGGAGAATCCCTTCGTGAGTAGCACGTCACTATGAAGTGATGTCTCACTATTATAGAATGAAAGTTTTTTCCAGGATAGTGGTTTGCCCGGTTGGGTTACATTTTGGAAAACAAAAATCCCGATTTGCCCAAACGTAAACAGGTCTTTCTTGCCATCGCAGTTATAATCGCGTAATACTGCAAACGTACTGATCTTGGAAGGAAAAAGAATTTCATACTCGGGAGCA
Source organism: Cyclobacteriaceae bacterium (assembly GCA_025358195.1). Lineage (GTDB taxonomy): Bacteria > Bacteroidota > Bacteroidia > Cytophagales > Cyclobacteriaceae > ELB16-189. Next base: position 2,059 of record JANYKP010000192.1, on the reverse strand, counting down.
TAACGATAGGTATTGTTCAGTGCAAGAAATGTACTGATCTTAGACGCAGTCTTGTCGAAAATCACCAGGTCGGCCTGTCCGTCTGCGTTGAGGTCCATCGTATTGACCTGGGCAGCGTTAAGTCCGCCTGCCCAGGGATTCAATAATGTTTTGCCGTTGACCTCCACAGGAATGGACTGATCAACGGTGTAGGTGAATTGGGCAAACGACGAAAAAGGAAAGAACAGGATAAACAGGAAGCGCACATTAAAAAATTTATACCTTGATAACGCTGGACATTTTTTGACTGTTATCTTTCAAGCTGAAAAAATCATTGTGGAAATCGGTAAACTGTATCAAAAGTATCTAGAAACCGGTAAAGTATCTACCGACACGCGCCAGATCACGTCCGGTTCGGTATTCTTTGCGCTGAAAGGCCCCAGCTTTAATGCAAATGAGTATGCGGCAGAAGCACTTGCAAAAGGTGCGAGCTATGCAGTGATAGATGAAAAGAAGTTTGTTGTAAATGACCGGTACATTTTAGTGCCGGATAGCCTGAAAGCCCTTCAAGATCTGGCGCACCACCACCGTCGGCAGCTGCAAATTCCAGTGATCGGCCTGACGGGTTCGAATGGCAAAACAACCAGCAAGGAATTGGTGAGCGCGGTGTTGAAGAAGAAATTTAGGATTTTCTCGACAAAGGGTAATCTTAATAATCATATCGGCTTACCGTTGACTATTCTCGAAATTGATCGATCGCACGAGATGGCAGTGATTGAAATGGGTGCGAACCATCTGGGAGAGATTGCAGCACTCAGCGAGATTGCCAATCCGACGCATGGCTTTATTACCAATATTGGGAAGGCACACGTTGGCACGTTCGGAGGATTTGAAAATATTGTCCGGGGAAAATCAGAATTATATCAATACCTGATCTCACACGAAGGAAAGGTATTTGTCAATTCACAAAATCCTGTGTTAACCAATATGGCAAAGCGAATGAAGGCTCCTGTCTTTTATCCAGCCAAGGGAGATTTCTATCATTGTGATTTTGTAGAAGCGGATCCATTTGTAGTGGTGCGTGCTGATACAGGAGAAGAAATCAGGACGCAACTTATCGGTGGATATAACTTTGAAAACATCGCGGTCGCATTGTGTATCGGAAAATATTTTGAAGTAGAGTCAACAGCGGCCCATCAAGCAGTCGCTGAGTATGTTCCCGGCAACATGCGTTCACAAGTGATAAAAAAAGGAAGCAACACGGTCATTCTCGACGCCTATAATGCCAACCCCAGTTCGATGGAGGCCGCGATCGAAAACCTTGCAAGAATGCACGCCGTAAAAAAAATTGCTATCCTGGGAGACATGTATGAATTGGAAGACGAAGCCCCCGTAGAGCATGCAAGGATCGGGACGATTTTAAAAGAGCATGGAATCATGGAGGCTTATCTGTGTGGCCCGCTCATGGCTGCAGCGGAGAAAACCTTCCCGCAAGGAAAGTTTTTCAGGTCAAAGGAAGAGTTAGTAAAAGAATTGCAGGTCCGCCCCATAGCCAACACCCTTATTTTGGTCAAGGCTTCACGGGGAATGGCGATGGAAACGTTGATTGATTTTATATGAGGAAGCGACTGGATTTAAGAATTTATTTCCACAGATTTCGCCCATCCTACGCCAAGGCTTCGGCGAGCAAACGGAATTAACGCAACTGCGATAACCCAACTACCATGAACCTGACACACATCCTTAAATTTCTTAAGACCCTTTCCAAAAACAATGACCGAGTCTGGTTTGAAAAAAATAAGGGCGACTATTTACAAGCAAAGGAAGAGTTTGAATTGTTTGTGGGAAAAGTTTTGGAAGTGCTGATCAAATTCAATCCATCGCTGGCCGGGTTAAACCCGAAGAAGCTTTCATTCCGCATTTACCGAGATGTTCGATTCAGCAAAGACAAGAGCCCTTACAAGATTAATATGGGGGCTGGATTTTCACCGAACGGAAAACTTGTTCAAGAGCCGGGCTACTATTTGCACATCCAACCGGGAGGGAGTTTTGTTGCCGGCGGAATTTATATGCCCGATCC